>JBCCGX010000395.1:0-8390 GCA_039029035.1 Acidobacteriota bacterium
ATCCTCGCCCTCGGCCTGCTCGGTTTCGGCGAAGCGGCGCTGGTGATCGCGGCGGCTTTTGGCGTCAGCGTGCGCCGCCGCCAGCGCGAGATCGGTCTGCTAGGTGCCACCGGTGCCAGCAGCGGCGGGATCTGGCAGTCCCTGCTGGTCTCGGCGGCGATCGTCGCCTTGCTCGGTGGCCTGGCAGGCGTGTTGGCCGGGGCCGGCTTCGCAGCCCTCCTCCACCCCTTCCTCGATGCCTGGAACCGACGCCTCAACGGGGCTTTCGAGCTCTCCTTGGAGCATGCCCTGGCGGCTCTGCTGCTCGGCGTCCTCACCGCGGTCGTCGCCGCCACCCTGCCGGCCCGGCGGGCGGCACGGTTGCCGATCCGGGTCGCCCTCGGCGGCCGGCGGCCGGCCAAGAAGGACTCGCGGCGTTGGCTGCGCCTCGGCCTGCCGTTGGTGATCGGAGGTTTCTTGCTCACCCTCCTGGCCCAGCTGGAGGGCGATGTCGCCGCGACCCTAGGCGTAATCGTCGGGCCGCTGGCCGGCATTGTGGGCTTCGGTCTGTGCAGTCCGTGGCTACTCGACACCCTGGCCCGTCGCGCCGCGCCGCTGCCCTTGACCTGGCGTCTGGCGATTCGCGATGCCGGACGCTTCCGGGCGCGCAATGGCCCGGTGGTCACCGCCATTCTCGCTGGCATGTCGATGAGCATGACGATGGCTGTTCTGCTGGCCAGCTTGGAGTCGGCGATCCGTCTCGTGCCCACTCCCTACCGCGACGACCAGCTGCTGATCGAAGGGGCCGAGGCGGAGGAGGTGGCGGATCGGGTGGCCGAAGCTCTGACGGCGGTGGCCCACGCGCCCCTGGCCATCGCCCATGTCGGGGGTGAGCCGGTGCGCGCTCGCTTCGCTGAGGATTCGCGTCGCTTCATCGGGGAGACGGTGGCCAGCGGCGGTGACGATCTGCTGGTGGCGATGGGGGCCGAAGCCGAGCTCGACGCCTTCCGTGCTGGCCGCTTGCTGGCCCTCGATCCACCACCGGGCAACCCACCGCTCGAGCTGACGTCCTGGGTCAACGAGCGGCCCCTCACCGGGCCGACGATGCATCCCGCGCCGGTGGATCAGAAGGTCTCCGGCGCGGCCTTTCTATTGCACGAGGACTTTCTCACGCGCCATGGCCTGGAAGCCAAGCCGCCGATCCGCCGCACGTTGGTGCCGTGGATCGTCCGATTGCCGAACTCGGTGACCCAGGCGGACCTGGAGCGCGCCCGCAGGCTCGCCGCCGGCAGTGCCGGCACGTCGGTGGACGCGGCGCTGCTCCACGGCCGGCCGACGACGGGTTTCTACTATCTGGTGCTGGCGCTGTGCCTCATCACCGGTGTGGTGATCGTGCTCATCGCCAACGCCCTCTCCGCCGCCGAGTCGGCGAGCGACGAGCGGGTGCTGCACACGATCGGCGCCGCGCCCCAGGTGGTGCGGCGTCATCTGGCGGCGCGCGCCGGCTACCTGGCGCTGCTCGGCTGTGTGCTCGCCGTGCCGGGCGGATTCCTGCCGACGATGGGAATCTTCCGCGCCGCCAACCTGCCGATGGAGCTGGTGGTGCCGTGGGACGCCGTGTTGTGGACCCTGCTCGCCTTACCGGTGGTGGCCTACGGCGCGGCATGGCTGCTCGGCGGTCGTCGACGCCTGTCGCGGGTGGCTGTCTGGGCTTTCGCTGCCTTGCTCCTGGGCCAGTCAAGCGAGGCCGTAGCGGCTCAGGATCCGGCGCGGGCCAGTGTGCCGGCTGATTTGCAGACCGTTCGCTGGACACCGCACGTCGGCGAAGCCTTCGATGGCAGCCCTCTGGCCGGCGAGCTCGGGCGGATCACCCTGCCGGAGAATCGGCAGGTGGCTGGCGGCGCGACGATCGACCTCGCCTTCGTGCGCTACCGCACCAGCCATCCGAATCCCGGCCCGCCGATCGTCTACCTGGCCGGTGGCCCCGGCGGTTCCGGTGTGGAGCATGGCGCCATGGTCGCCACCCATCCGCAGATCCGACTGCTGGAGCACAGTGATGTCATCGCCCTGGATCAGCGGGGCACCGGGCTGACCCGGCCGAACCTGGTCGACAAGGCATTTGAGCGCCAGCTGCCTCTCGATCGTGCGGTGACCCGCGACGATTTGATCGCGGCCCTGAAGCAGGCCGCAGCAGAGCTACGGGGCTACTGGTTGGCGCGGGGAGTGGACCTCTCGGCCTATGACTCGGTGGAGAGCGCCGACGACCTGGAGGCGGTCCGGCAAGGTTTGGGATTGGACGAGATCGTGCTCTTCGGCAGCAGCTATGGGTCGCACCTCGGCCTCGCCTACCTGCGCCGCCACGGCGAGCACGTAGCGCGGGCGGTCCTGCTCAAAGTCGAGGGGCCGGACCACACCTGGAAGCTACCGGCGACGATCCAGCAGGGCCTGGACCGCCTCGACGAGCTGGCCCGGGACGCGCCGGAGCTCGATCAAGGTTCGACGGGTGTCCTTGGCCAGGTCGAGGCGTTGCTCGCCGCCCTGGCGGCCAGCCCGGTGCGGGTTACCGTCGCGGGAGAGGCTGGCGGCCAGGAGGTGGTGGTCGGGCCGTGGGATCTGCAGCGCCACGTTGCCCTGGCGGTATCGACCCTCGAGGGGTTTGCCGCCTTGCCGCAGCAGCTCGCCGCGGCAACGCGGGGTGATTGGACCGCCATCGCCAAGACGGCGGTGGAGGAGCGGCATGTCGGCCTCAACGCGATGACCCTGGCGGTCGACTGCGCTTCCGGCGCCAGTGCCGAGCGCCGACGACTGATCGCACGCCAGAAGGCGGCGCCGGAGAATCTGCTCGGCGACGCCATCATGGCGCCGTACTACCCGGAGGTTTGCAGCGCCATCGGTGGGCCCGATCTGGGCGATGCTTTCCGCGGTCCGTTGGCCAGTGACGTTCCGGTGCTTTTCGTCAGCGGCGATCTCGACGTCCGCACGCCACCGCAGAACGTGCAAGAGATCGCTGGTGGCTTCGCGCGCCACACTCACCTCCTGGTCGAGAACGCATCGCACGGCTTCCGCGAGCTGATGTCGCCGGAGTATCGCCGACTGCTGCAGTCATTCCTGCGCGGCGACGTCGTCGCGAGTGGCCGGATCGTTCTGCCGCGGCCCAGGTTCGAAGAGCCTGAGACACGTGGCGTGTCGCCGGAGCCTGGTCGAGAGGCGAGATAGGATGGGTTATGCGACGACCGATCTGGGCCTACCTGCTCCTCTTCGGCCTCTGCGCGACCCTCGGCAGTCTGGCCTGGTTGACGCGGAATCCGCAGACCGAGATTCTCGATCGGGCCGCGACCTGGCCTGTCGTCGGCCCGGCGGCGGCCCGCTTCATCGAGCTCTACCGGCCGCCGGGCGTGAAGCCGCCGGAGGATGCGGCGAGCCTGGAGACAGAACCTGCCGGCGACCAAGGCGCCTCGCAGGCACAGTTCAGCGGCAGGGTCTATGTATTGAAAGGGCAGGAGCTCAAGGCGCGACCGAATGCCGCAGCCCCTACCCTGTATCGTTTCGAGAGCCATACCAGCGCCGACAAGATCGCTCAGCGCGGCGATTGGTACAACGTCCACTACCACGGTCGCGAAGGCTGGGTGCTGCTCGAAAACTACGACGAGACGGCCGCGATCCCCTACGGGGAAGAGACCGAGCTGCCCCTGCCCGTGGCGGCACGGCCACCCGACTCTGAACGCTTGGCAGCGGCACGCAAGTATCTGCGCGGCCGCGAGCGAGTGTCGAAGGTCGGACCCTACGCCCTCTACACCGACAGTCTCGATGACGGCCTGATCGCCTACCTCGGCGTGGTGGCGGCGTCCCTGGATCGCCTCTACGCCGAGCGCACCGGTCTGCGACCGACCGGCACGCCGGCCGAAGCGGTGGTGCTCTACCAGAGTGACATCGCCTATCGTTTGCTCCAGCGTCAGACCGAGCAGATCGCGGGTCTGGCCTCGACCGGCCACAACGCCGAGGGCGTGGCTGTGCTCTACGTTGGCGGCAGGTCGTGGGAGGCCGTGGCCAAGACCCTGGTCCACGAGATCGTTCACTGCATCAATCGCCGCGCCGTCGGGCCGCAGCTGCCGCCCTGGCTCGACGAGGGCCTGGCCGATGATCTGGCACAGGCGCGGATCGATGACGATGCCATTGTCCATCCTGGCGAGCTCGGCGGCAAGCAGTACAAGCAAGACGGCAAGTTTCGGGTCGAGGGCGGACTGTCGACCCTCTGGCAGCTGCGCCAGGCGGCCCGCGAGAGCCGTATGCCGACCCTCGAAGCGCTGTCTGGCATGGACTGGGAGACCTTCGTCGAGCCCCAGGCCGCCGAACTGCACTACGGTGTCGCGTCGTTCTGGGTGCGCTACCTGCTCGATCCATCGAATCGCCGCCGGGTCGCCGCCACGCGCTCTTTTCTTGCCGCCGTGGCGGCGGGTAAACCGGCGACGGCGCAGGCCTTGCGGTCGAAGCTCGGGGAGGATTGGGCAGTGCTCGACGCCGGCTTCGCGGAGTGGATCGAGGCCTTGGCGGAGCGCCACGAGCTGCCGGACGACAAAGGCTGAGCCGCGTGGCCTGGCCGGCTCCGACGCTATCTCCGACTCTTCATCTCCCGTATCGATGGGTTTGCTACCATCGGGCCGCCAATCGTGGCATTCCCTGAAGCAAATCCGTCGATTCCTTTCTTCGAAGTGAGGCAACGCGATGTCTGATTCCGCAGCGCTCGAGAAGGTCTGCTCCCTTCTCGAGGAGCGCTATGACGAACTTGGAGGTGCCGCGGCACAGCGCTTGCGCCGCTGGCTGTCCGGTGAGGTCCCCTTCGCTTATCCCGAGATTCTCCAGCAACACCTGACCGAGGAGCACGTCGACCTGTTGTTCGACGCCTTCTGGCAGGTCTTACCCTTTGGTACCGGTGGTCGCCGCGGCCCGGTGGGCTACGGTTCCAACCGGATGAACCCGACCACCGTCGGCATGACGGTGCAGGGCCACTGCCAGTTCCTGCGCGAGGCCTTCCCGGATCGCGATGATCTGACCGTGGTGGTGGCCAATGACGTGCGTATCTTCCTCGACAACGCCGGCCGTTACGGCTTCCTCGGCAAGGAGCATCCGCTGATCGGGGTCTCGGCCCGGTCGCTCGGTCGCCTGGCTTGCGAGATCTACGCCGGCAACGGCATCACCGCCTACTTCGCCGAGCCCGAGACCGAGATGGCGGTGCTGACGACGCCGGAGCTCTCCTACCTGATCGACCGCCTCGGCGCGGTGGGTGGCATGAACCTCTCGGCCTCGCACAACCCACCGGACGACAACGGCATCAAGGTCTACGACCGCTTCGGCAGCCAGCCGATCGCACCCGACGATCAGCACCTGGTGGACACCATGGAGAAGGCGACGGACATCCGCAGCGTGCCGTTCGACGAAGCCCTGGCGAGCGGCAAGATCCGCGCCGTGCCGACCGCCATGCACGAGGACTACGTGCGCGCCTATCTCGACCTCTACGGCGACGTCTTCACCCCGGTGGCGGATCAGCCAGTGACCTACACGCCATTGTGCGGCTGTGGCCTGTCGACGGTCGGCGACGTATTGGATCGCCTGGGCTTTCCCCTCGTCGTACCCGAGGCCGAGAAGGCCGATGGCAGCTTCTCGGTGATTCCCTTCAAGGCTCCCAACCCGGAGGTGCCGCAGGCGACCGAGCCGGCGCGCGCCTTCGCCGACACCCAGGGCTCGGCGGTGGTCCTGTCGAGCGATCCCGACGCCGATCGGGTGGGGATCGAAATCGCCTTGGACGACGGCACCTGGTACCACTTCGACGGCAATCAGATCGCCACCGTGCTGTGTTACTTCCTGATGCTCGATCCGGCCGGCCCGCAGCGCAAAGGGTTGGTGGTCGAGACCCTGGTGACGACCAAGATCCTCGGCATGATTGTCGAGAAGGCTGGCGACTCCTGGATCATCGATGACCTGCTGGTGGGCTTCAAGTACGTTGCGGCGGTGCTCAAGACCCTGGAGGCTGGCAAGCCCTGGGGCGAGGTCGGCTGCAAGCCCGAGGACCTGGTGCTGGCGGCGGAGGAGAGCCATGGCGTGGTGATGCTGCCGACGATTCGCGACAAGGACGCGACCCCGGCCTGCATGTACCTGGCGGCGCTCTACCAGCGGCTGCGTGTCGAGGGTAAGACGCTGCTCGACTACTACGCTTCGATCCTCGAAGAGCTCGGCGGCTTCGACACCGTCAACCGCTCGATCATGATGGCCGGTGCCGCCGGCATGTTGAAGAAGGATCGCATCATGGCGTCCCTGCGCGAGACGCCTCCCACGACCCTCGGCGGTCAGACCGTCCATCGTATGGTCGACTATTGGGACCAGGAGAGATTCGGTGCTTTCGTCTCGGACACCGACAAGACGCCGCGCAACGTCCTGCAGCTGTTCACCGACTCTTTCATCATCACCATCCGGCCGTCGGGCACCGAGCCCAAGCTCAAGCTCTACTGCCAGCTCCTGCCGCACGGTGAGCCGTCCGGCGCCCGGGGTGCCGAGCTGCTGGCCGAGGTGCGGCAGAAGGCGGACACGATCGCGCGCAAGATCTACAATGAGCTCTTGGCGCGCATCGACCTGTCCCTCACCGAGACCACCCTAATGCTGCCCGACATCATCGATCTCGATCGCAAGCGGAGTTTCGAGAACGCCACCGTGCCGCAACTGCGCGAGGCGTTGGGCGAAGGGCGCTTCGACGATCTCGAAGCGTTGCTCGGCTGGCTACGCGGTGAGGTCGCCGCGATGACTCCGGGTAGCGATCCACTGCCGGCACTCAAGACCCCGGTCGCTCACCTCTGCGCCGGTTGGGCGGGAGAGGGTTTCGAGTCGGCGGTGCTCGGCGAGCTGCGGAGCTGGGCGGAAAGCTAGGGTTTGAAACTCGATCTCGAGGACGTCTTGCGCACGATCCGACCTCTGGTCGAGGAGCAAGGCAAGTTGGCGGTGCGCCGTGGGTCGTCCGCGGTGCCGCGGGTGCACAAGGATCGCCGCGATTTCGCCACCGCAGTCGACCTCGAGATCGAGCGCAACCTCAAGGCGGAGTTGCACACGCGTTACCCGGATCATGGCCTAAGTGGTGAGGAGACCGGCGACGAGCACCGCGACGCTGACTACCAGTGGCTGATCGACCCGATCGACGGCACCAAGTACTACGCCGGGCATTCGAGCCTCTACACCGTGTCCGTCGGCTTGCTGTATCGCGGCGACCCGGTCTTGGGAATCGTCTACGCCGCCGCGTCCGGTCAATGCTTCTATGCCTGGCAGGGGGGCGGCGCCTTCGTCAACGGACAGGC
Source organism: Acidobacteriota bacterium (assembly GCA_039029035.1). Classification (GTDB taxonomy): domain Bacteria; phylum Acidobacteriota; class Thermoanaerobaculia; order Multivoradales; family J023; genus JAAELT01. The sequence continues at coordinate 7,317 of JBCCGX010000395.1, forward strand.
ATTGCAGGTCAACCCGGTGAGCGATCTGTCGCAGGTCGTTCTCAATGTCGACACGCCCAAGACCCACCTCTTGCTGGCGGACGAACGAGCCTGGTTCGAAGCCAAGTTGGTAGAGCTCAGCCGCGAGGTCTATCGCGTCCGCGCCCTCGGCATCGGCTCCCTTGCCGCCTGCTGGCTCGCTTCCGGCGCCCTCGACGCCTACGTCGACCTGACCGGTTACGTGAAACCGCAGGATGTTGCCGCGGGTCGGGTCATCCTGAGCGAAGCGGGGGCGCGGGTCGACTATGTCGATCCCGGGGTCGGTCCGCGGCGGCTGTTGGCGTCATCGCCGCGATTGTGGGAAGAGCTGCGGGAACGGCTGACGGCTAAGGCGTCACCGTGCTAGCCAGCAACGACTCCTCCTCCCGCCACACCACGACGCCGTCGTCGTAGTGCTCGCGCTTCCAGATCGGTACTTCACGCTTGAGCCGTTCGAGGGCCTCACGGCTGGCCTCGTAGGCGGCCTGGCGGTGGGGGGAGGCGACGGCGATGACGACGCTGGCTTCGCCCACCGGCACCTGGCCGAGGCGGTGGAAGATGGCGACTGCCAGGCGCTCACCGGCGGCTTCGAGCTCGCGTGCGATGCGCTCGAGAGCGGCTTCGGCCATTGGCCGGTAGGCGCTGTAGTCGAGGCGCGCGACCCGGCGACCGGCGTGGTGGTCGCGCACGTTACCGAGGAAGAGGAGGACGGCGCCGCAGGCCGGATCGGCGACCGATTGTTCGACGGCGGCGATGTCGATCGGCTCGTCGGTGAGAGCGGTGCGTTGCCCCGAGCCGCCGGATACCGGTGGCAGGAGGGCGACTTCGCAGCCTTCGGTGAGGGGCGGGTCGTCGCGCACCAGCTGACCGTCAACGGCGACGGCCAGGCGCTCCCAGATCGTCTCCAGGTTGGGATAGCGCCGGATCAGCGCAAGCCGCAAGTCCGACAGGTGACAGCCTTCGGCCAGGTTCAGCGATACGGGCTCTTTGCCCAGGATATCGCTGGCGGTGGCGAAGGCGATAACGCGTATTTCCATGCGCGGATGCTAGCATCCG
>JBCCGX010000396.1:0-8387 GCA_039029035.1 Acidobacteriota bacterium
CGCCTTTCCCTGGCTGGCGTTCAACTTGCGGTTTTCTTTCGCCTCGCTGACCGGCAACTTTCACCTCCGGCCAACCGATGGCATGCACTCGATGCTGGACAACGCGGTGTACCTGGTGACCTATCGTCTGCGCGAGCTCGTCACGACGGTGGACCCGGTGAATCGAGCCGAACTGGTGAACGGCCTGGTCCAGGGGCTGGGATGGCTGGCTCTATCGGTCAACCTCGGTGCGGTGCTCTTCTTTCTGCTGCGTGCCGTTGGGCGCCGCGGCGGCGCCGAACGTTCCGGGATCGGCCAAACCTACGGCCTTTTCCTCGCAGTCGCCGGCGGCTTGCTGCTGCTCAACCTGGTCTCTGGGGCCGGCGCCCTGCGCGGCCCGACGGTGCGCTACGTCCTGCCGCTCTACCTCCTGGTGCCGGCTATCCTGACACTGGAGCTCGATCGACTCAGCCAGCGGTCGCGTCGATGGGCCGGGGCTCTAGCGACGGCGGTCCTGGCGTTCAACCTGACCGCGACGACGATGCTGCCGTGGACCGAGGAGCGCCGGCAGCGAAGCGAGTTTGCCCGCGAGGATGCCAGGTTGGTCGAATTCCTCCGGCGACAAGAGGTCGAGACGATTCTCGGCCCCTATTGGGCGGTCTACTCGGTCAATTTTCTCTCCCACGGCGAGATCCTCGCGATTCCTCTTGAGGCCGCAATCGATGCCATGTTCCGGCCCAACACCAGGGAGCTGGCGACGGCTCCCCGGTGGGCTCTGGTCGATGACGAGCCGCAGCGGTTTGCACGTTGGCTCGCTGCCGCAGGCCTCGACGGCGAAGCGCACAAAGTCGGCCGGTACAGCGTCTACCTTCCGGCTCCCGAGCTCTATACCGGAGAGCCTGCCGAGTCGTTCCGCGATCGACTCAGGCAGGCTTTCTCCCGCTGATCCGTTTAGGCCCGCCCTCTACTGCCAGGCCGTGGTATCGCCGGTCTCGAAGCCGTCGGTGAAGATCGTCGCAGGGTCCACCCGCGCGTGGTTGTCGGTGGACCGTCGAAACATCGGCCAGGGTGCATCAGCGGCCGATTTCGGATCCGGGAAGTCCCAGACGTAGATCGCCCCGACCGGAGGGTTCAGGGTGGCGTAGCTGCCGACCACGACTTCGAGATCTCCGTCGCCATCGAGGTCTCCGACCGCCGCGGCGCCGCCGATCGGACCGTTGGTGACCATTTCGATCGGGTCGGGCAATGTGGGAACGGGGAAGAGATCGCGCGACAGCTGATTGCCTTGCTCATCGAAAACCACCAGCTCCCAATTCGAAGGCAGGATGATCTCCAGGTCGCTGTCGCCGGTGATGTCGGCCACGATCGGCGAGAGGGAGGTGGAGAAGGATACTGTCGTCCCCGGGCCGGCCGGCGTGACCGGACGGACGGGCCAGGCGCCTGGCGCCGGCGACCCGTCGACGTTGATCGCGTGAACCTGGCCACCATTGTTGTCCTGGAACTCTTGGGTATTGATGATCACTTCCAACTGGCCGTCGCTGTCGATATCCGCCAGGGCGGGGGAGGCAAAGGCGTAGGTGCCGTCGCCCAGGTTGCCGGTGGTGCTCAAATCCACCGGCCAGCCGGCGAGGGGATTGGCCGCCTGATCCCAGGCGAAGATGGCCTCGTCGACCTCCTGCACGCCGGCCGGGGGCACGGCACAGACAGGGTTCTCCCAGCAGCGGCCGGTACCGACGGTGATCTCGAGCTCATCGCCGCCAACCAGGTCGGCCAGGGCGGGGGAAGAGTAGATGACTTCGTCGACCGCGATGGGAAATCCCGGGAGTGCCAGTCCGGTCTGCCCGTCGAGGACGTGGAGGGCGCCGCCGACGCCGGGATCCTCACCCGGCTCGATGACGTTCGGCGAGGCGTCGGGCGAATCGCAGCCGATGACCACATCGAGCTGGCCATTACCATCGATATCGCCGATCGCCGGGGAGGACCACACCGAGTCGAAGAAGTAGTCGGCCTGACCGGTCGGAGGCAGCTGGAACCTCTCCCAGAACACCGAACAGTCATGGTGGATCACGCGGACGCGCTTGTCCCAAGCGCCGAAGATGATCTCGAGCTGGCCGCCGTCGTTGCCGTCGATATCGGCCACGGCGGGGGAGGAGAAGACACCGTCGCGAAAACTGTCCGAGTTGGTGTCCTGGAGCTGGAACGTGCACTCCAGCTGGCCGGTGTGGCTGATGACGAAGAGGTCGCCATGGCTCGAGCTGCGGTCTTCTGCCTTGCCGGCGCCGATCACTACTTCCGTGGTGCCGTCGAGGTCGAGGTCGGCGATGGCGGCCTTGCTGCTGACTCCCATGTCGCCGGTGTCGAACTCCCAGAGCTTGACTCCGGCACCGGTGTAGGCATGGACTTTGCCATCGCGCGCGCCGACCACGATGTCGGGGAGACCGTCACCGTTGACGTCGCCCAAGGCGATCGAGCTGCCTTCGACCTGGGTCCCGTTGAGGGTCACCGGAAAGCCGGCCTGGTAGGGCGGGTCGGCGGTCGGGAACTGCGCCTCGCCCACTGTCGGCAGGAGAGGAAGGAACGTCGAGCCGATCGCCAGCGCGAGCAGTGGCAGTCGGCATGGGTGCCTGGCGCAGAGCGCGTCTGCGCTTTTCGTCGAGTGATGTGTGTCCATGCTCTGAATCCTAGCATTCATTCCAAGTAACCTAGCGCCCGCAGCTGTTCAATCAGCTGCGGATCCGCCGGCAGTTCCTTGGGCGAGCCGCTGACCGGTTGCGCCACGGAATCGCCGAGGGCCTGCGCCAGTTCGCGATAGAGGGTCACCGAGGCGTCGCGCCCTTCGGGCGTGAGATCGAGCTGCTCGCCGGGATCTCGGCTCAGGTCGAAACGCTGCAATCCTTGCGCATCGATATCGACAATCAGCTTGTGCGGCGGATCGATCCAGGCCTTCAGGTAGTCCATCTCGCTGATCGCCGGAGGCGCCGATTCGGTGCCGGCGGCCACCGGCAAGAGGCTGCGTCCCTGGACCGTGCGCGGCGGCTTCAGACCGAGGACGTCGAGCACCGTCGGCACGACGTCCATCAGCCGCACCTGCTGACTGACGCGTGACGCGCTCTGGCCAGGAATCCAAAGGATCAAGGGCACGTGAACCAGCTCCTGGTACACCGTGAACGAGTGCAGCACTTGCCCGTGCTCCCAGAACTCTTCGCCATGATCCGACAGGAAGACGACGATCGTGCGCTCCCACAGCGCCAACTCGTCCAGCAGCTGGGCAATCTCGCCGAAGAGCGTGTCGGCATGAAGGATGCCGCCGTCATAGAGCGCGCGGACCCTCTGGCGGTCGTCGTCGGTGAGGCTGACTTCGCCGTCGAAGTCGCTGAACTGATGGATCCTCCGTAACTTGTTCAACAGCGGACCGGTGCTACGACCTGTGATCGGTCCCGTGTAGTCGGGGGAGAAGGCACTGTCGAACGGCGCGGGCGGATCGTAGGGGTGGTGGATGTCGTAGGCGTGGAGGAAAGCGAAGAAGGGCTCGGAAGGCGTTGCACGCAACCAGCTCTCGAACAGGGGGAGGGTTTCCGCCAGCCGTGCGGGATGGCGGGCTTCACGATAGACGTCGAACCCGCGGCCGAAGCCGAGTTGGGCGGAGACATTGCCCCCGCCGGTGAACGCGCCGGTCCGATAGCCCGCCCGCTGGAGGATCTCCGCCAGCATCGGGGCCTCGCCCTCCACCTGTGACGCATACCGCGATTGAAAGAGGGACATGTGTGAGGGGAAGGTCGAGGCGGCTTGGGCGATCGCCATCTCGAAGACGATTCCATCCTCGCTCCGTGCATCGAGATGAGGACTGGTGTCACGCTCGTAACCGTAGGTCCCCAAGTGATCGGCGCGCAGGGTGTCGAAAGAAATCAGCAGGACGTTATGGGCTACCTTCGGAGCAGGGTCCTGGCAACCCGCTGCGAACGCCAGGAGCGCTACCGTGATGCCGGCGCAGATACCTCTCGAGGGATTCATTGCTTCAGGTCACTGAACGGTTGGGGGCTGGGTTCACCGCGCCGGATGCTTCAGGCTGCCGGGCGCCAGGACCGCAGGTCGCGCAACCAGCGCCCGAGTCTTCCACGCAGGGTCAGCCAGGGTCGTGAGCGGCCCTCGACCTCGACCTCGAACTCGGTACCAGGTACCCACAAGCGGCCGTCGAGGACGAGTTGGAAAGTGTCTTTGTTGGTGCCGAATCCCGGCCGGGCATCGAACTCGAAGGTCGCCGTTTCTCCTGGCGCGACCTGCTCTTCGCGGAAGCCACAGATTCGCCGCCGCGTCGTCCAGCTTCCGACCCGCAGGGGCGATTCGTGATCGCGCGGCAGGGCGGTGCCGAGAAAAAAGGGCTCGGAACGGTCCCAGGTGGCCGAGCCGGTGTTGCGCATGACCACCTTGAGGGGCGCCGGGCCGCGCAGCTTCGACAGCTCAGCAACGACCTCGGCGGAGTAGAGGCTCAGGGGGTGCTCGCCGCGCGGCACGGCCATGCAGGTGCGGCAGATCGCCGGCATCGCCTGCCCGCCCTCCCGCAGGCCCCGGCGGAACTGGCGGTAGGGCTCGCCTTGCCAGATCTCGTCGAGCCCCGAGGCCGTTGCGTCTCCCAGGACCTCGGCCTCTTCCTGGGAGGCATAGCAGCAAGCGAAGACGCGACCATCTTTGTCGATGAACGGAATCTCCCACGGCAGCATGCATTGGCGGCTGTCGGCGGGATTCTCGATCGTACTGTGGTGGTACTTGCGTACAGCCTCGGTCGGATTGTTGAGCTCCAGATCGAGGCGGTCATCCTGGGTGAAGGCGGCCCGAACACCGTGCTCTTTGCAGCTTTGAATCAGCTTTTCGACATGCGCCGTCAGCTCGCCTTGACCGAGCAGCTGATTCTTCTGGGAGTGCTCGGCATAGTCGATCAGCCCCTGTAGCACGTAGGTCTTGACTCCGAGGCGGGCAAGGATCGGAGGGAAATCGGCCAGACTGGCCAGGTTCTCCTTCATCATCACCGAAGAGACCGTGACCCGGCTCGGATCCGGCAGCGTCGCCAGGAGCGTCTCGAGGCCACGCATCGCCTTGTCGAGATCGCCGCCGCGGATCTCGTGGTAGATCGCCGGATCCGGCGAATCGATCGACACGTTGACGTGGAAGAGATGCTCGAGCTCGGCTAGCTTGCGGCAGTTCGCCGGGGTCAGGGCGGTGCCGTTCGTGGTCATCGCGAGGACGATGCCGAGGTCGTCGAGCTCGGTCAGGAACTGGTAGACCTTCGGATGGGTCAGCGGTTCGCCGAAGCCTGAGATCCGCGCCATGCCGCTACGGCGGATCAACCGCACCACCGATGCCCAGGTCGCCTCGGAGATATGACCCGGATGCAGGCTCGACAGGGTACTCTCAGTGGTCAGCGGGCACATTCGGCACTTGAGATTGCAATGGCTGGTGATCTCCACCTGCACGGAGAAGGCCATCGGTGCGCGATCTACTGAGCTATGACTCGCCGTCATTGATTCTTCCTGGGACTCGGGATATCTTCGGCAGCGCTTTCGGGGCGCCGGGATCGTATCACGGCGATTCTCTCGCCGACGGCAGGCGATGGCCGTAGGGTCCCATGGAAGAACAAGAAGACACTCAGCAGACCGCAGCGCAGTTGGATCGTGTGGCGGCGCATTGGGGGCGTACCGCCAAGTCGCGACGCCAAAGCTCGGTGCGCGGTTGGCTCGATTCCTACCCGGTGGTGGCGGAACGCCTCAACGCTCCGGTCTCCGGATCGCCGCACGTCAACTGGCTCATCGGTCTGGCGCGGCGCCTGGAGATCGATCCGGCGAGCCGCTGGCTGAGCGTTGGTTGCGGCACGGCAGGGCATGAGATCGAGGCGGCGCGAGAAGGTCTCTTCGGCCAGCTCGACGCGGTCGACCTGTCAAACGAAGCGCTCGAAGAGGCCCGCGGCGCCGCCGCCGCGGCCGGGGTGGACAACATCTCGTTTCGCCAGGTCGACTTCAATCGCTTCGAGCCGTCAGCCGACACCTACGACGTCGTGTTGATGAACATGTCGCTGCACCACGTCAAGGAGCTCGATTCGCTTCTGGCACGGATCGCGACTTGCCTGCGTCCCGATGGCTTCTTTCTGATCAACGAATACATCGGACCGCGGCAGTTTCAGTTCAGTGACCAGCAACTCGAAATCGTCCAAGAATTGCTCACCGTGCTGCCCGATGCACTGCGTCAGGACCTGTCCACCGGCGAAATCAAGACCACCTATGACCGCAAGCCGGTCGAGTACTGGAATGTAGTCGATCCTTCCGAAGCGGTCCGTTCGGATCGAATCGTTCCAACGGTCGAGCATTACTTCGACGTCGTCGAGCGGATCGATTACGGCGGCACGATCCTGCATCTCCTGCTCGAGCACATTGTGCACAATTTCGACCATGGTGATCCCAACCAGCTCGGTATTCTCAGACTGTTGGGAAAGTTCGAGGATCTTCTGCTCTCCGCCCGTGTGCTGACCAGCGATTTCACTGTCATGGCGCTGCGCCCGAAGCGCACGCCGGCCCCCGCCGCCGCCAAAGCGACAGCCGGTGACGAAGAGCCCGATGAAGTCGACTCCGAGCTCGAGTTTCTGCGCGACGAGCTGACCAAGGCCTATAGCTACATCTGGAAGATCGAAACCTCGCGCGGCTGGCGGTTGCTGGAGCGTTTCCGTCGCCTCTTCGGCCGGGGCTGGAGAAAGGGGTAGCGCTTCGCGGGTCGCCTGGCGAGTGCTGCGGGCGGAAGGGGGTGCCGCGTTTCGAGCCCGGTTGCTGGACCGGCTGGCCGAGCGTCGCCGACGCCGGAGTTTTCGCCGCATCGTAGTCGACACACCCGACGCCAGCCCAGACGACCGCCGGCAGCTGGCCCAGGTACCGGTCCTCAACGTCTTGCCGACCCCACCGCGGCCCGATTTCGGCGGCGTCCAGATCCAGCTCCTGCAGCGCCTGGCGGCGGAAGCGGCTGAGCGCCCGCAGGCCTTGTTGTATCCCTATGCGGGCTCCTATCGCCTGGAGATCGAAGACAGCGGCCAGCGTCTCGCCGTGGAGCTGCACGCGGCGCCGCCTGCCTTCGACCAACTCGAAGACAGCGTCTTCGAATGGGCGGTCCGGCGAGCCGTCGAGCGCGTCGGAGCCGAGCTCGTTCACTTCGAGAGCCTCCTGGGCTGGCCCCTCGCCAGCGTGGCTAGGCTGCAGCGGAGCGGCTTGCGGCTGGTGCTTGGGGTGCACGACTTCGGACTCTTCTGTCTGCGCCCCCACCTGCTCGAGCGGCCGGCAATGCAATTCTGCGACTATTCGCGCGACGCCGTGCGCTGTGCCCGCTGCCTCGGCTACGACTGGCAGGTCGGCGACAGCTTCCAGGCCACCCGGCGTGCCCGTGCGAGCGAGCTCCTGTGCCAGTCCGAAGCAGCCATCTTCCCGTCGGAGTTCCTGCGCCGAACTTACCGCGAGTTGATGCCGGGGGCTGATGAAGCCCGCCTGCACGTCGTTGCACCGGCGCTGACACCGAGGGAGACCCTGCCAGGATCATCGGGGAACCGGCGTCCGATCCGTCATATCGCGGCGGTCGGCAGCGTCAAGCCCTTGAAGGGGGGACTTCTCCTCGAAGAGCTCCTGCGCCGCTTTCCCCGGAAGCGCCATCCGCTGCTCCGATTCAGCGTGTACGGCGGTGGCGACGCCGAAATCTTGCAGCGCCTGCGACGTCTGCCGGAAGTTCGAGTCCGGGGCTACTACCGAGCTGGCAGCTTGCCGGCCACGCTTCAGGCCGATGCGGTCGACCTGGCGGTCCTGCCATCGATCGTGCCGGAGTCCTACTCGCTGACCCTCGATGAGTGCTTGCTGGCCGGCGTGCCTGTCCTGGCGTTCGATCATGGCGCCATCGGCGAACGCCTCCGGCGCCTCGGAGGCGGTGAGCTGGTCGATCCGGCGTCGGGCGTCGAGGGGCTGGTCAGTGGCCTGCGTCGAATGTTGGAGCAAGGGCCACCGGAGCCTGCCCCTATCGAGCTGCCTGACGCGACCGACGCTGGGCATGCTATGCGCGAGATCTATGCCGGAATCTTGGCGCGCGGCTCGGCTGGCTCCTCAGATTGAGCTCGGGTCCATGCGGGCGAGCGATCGATCCGCGGTGCTTGGCCGAGCGCAATCCATTGATTGTAAAGACTTTGTGCTGAAAAGAGCGCTTGATCTTTCATTCTAATCTCCTTTCACTCGGCGACTCGCCAAGCGGATCCGTTGACGATCGGATTGCCGTCATAGCACAGGGTCAGCGCGTCTTCGGTGGAGCGGAGCTCAAGCGGTTTCGCCAGCCCCATGGCCGCGTCGATCTCAGGCTGGTGCTGGACCAGGTCAATGGCCTCGAAGCCCCTCCAGGCC
>JBCCGX010000397.1:0-8384 GCA_039029035.1 Acidobacteriota bacterium
GAAAGGCCTGCGATTGAAATCGATTTCTCGACCGTGGCACTCAGCCAGCCGGTCTTGGAGCGTCGGGGTCGGCCATCGACCTCCGCCCCTGCTGCCGGAGCAATGCCTGAGACTCTCACTCTGGCGCTCACTCGACACTTCTTGGCCGAGCCACAGACTTCGCAAGCGGAGCAAGCAGACCAAGGGTTAGAAACGCGGGCGGCCGTCGCGGCGACGTGGACCGCTCGCCAGCAGATCGAATCTTTCGGCATACGAGAGCTTTACGAGGCGGGTTTTCATGACGCGCTCCAGGCAGCTCTGGAAGACCCTGGTATCGGCGATTGGGACTATCAGGCCGGGATTCGCAGCGGCCAGGTCGACCTCCGAGCGATCAAGATAGGCACTCAGCTCGGCCTATCTCGAGCCAAACAGGCTACCCAGGCCGTTGCTCTTGCGTCTGAAGTCACCAAGCCGAGCCCCAAAGTCCGCCAGCCGCGACTGCTCGATGTCTTCGACGCCCATGCTCCGATGTCCACCTTGAAGATGTCGGCCGAAGACGCGGCGGTGCTGGGCCAGCCAGACCCTTGGTTGCTCTATCGCAGCTTGGATTACGAAACTTTCTATGATGATTCATGGCAGAAGCCAGGAAATGCTTTCGATTTCTGGCTCGATCAACATCGGGAACGGGCGGTCTGGGCAGAGCTCGGGCCTGGCGATCGATCACTTTTCGCCAAAGCATTCAAAAGAACCTACGCATTGCAAATGAAAGATCTCCTCCAAGGTCTTGGCGAAAAGGCTTACGGTCGTGGCCACGACGATGGCTGGAGCTACGGTTCGCTGGTCGCGTACGAGTGGAGCTTTCGCCAGGGGTACCACCAGGGCTTCGCAGAAGCCTTGGCCAGCACAGCCGCTTCGACCTTTCGAAGTGACTCGCCGCGGTTGTCTCACGACCGGCACCCGAGCCGAGAGCGAGAGGCCACTCGCCAGGCAAACCTCAGTTCCGGCGCGACCTCTAACGATCAAGCGGGTACCGGCGTCGCGGCCGGCAGCAGTCGTTAGTCCTCCGCGGCACCCTTTGAGCCTTGAAGGGACGACATCGTGCAACCAGTTACAAGCGTCTTCGGCGGAGCCCATGGAGAGGCTGACGCTTCTGGAGCTGCACGGTGTCGCCCCTCGAAGGCTCGAAGGGTGTCGCGGTAGGGTTTAAACTCGCTCCCACGTCGCAAAGGCCGCTACGGGACGCGGTCCTTACCGGCGCGGGAGACGACATTGAGCCAGTCCACATTCCAAAGCTTCTGGGACATAGCGTACGACAGCGGCGATCATCTCGAACATTGGGAGAGTCCGCAAACGCCCGCTGAGTTGGTTGCCTTGGTCGCGGCCGGCTGCGTACCCAGAGGCTCCACGGCCCTCGACATTGGGTGCGGAGCGGGGGCCGAGGTGATCTTCCTCGCCCGACAAGGGATTCGAGCGATCGGCGTCGATAGCAGCCGGCGCGCTATCGAGCTCGCCCGCGAGCACGCGGCGCGGGCCAGCACCGAAGCACAATTCCATTGCGTCGACGCTTCGCAGCTGCCCTTGGCCGACCAGTCCATCGACTTCGCCTGCGACCGGGGCTGCTTCCACAGCATCGGGCGCGATCAGAGAACTGCCTATGCCCAAGAGCTCTTTAGAGTCCTGAAGCCGGGCGCCCGGTTCCTGCTGCGAGGTGCGGCCGCCGATGATGAAGAGGAGGGCGTTCTAGCAGTCGACCCTCAGGCGATCGATCGCGTTTTCCACTGCGTGGGCTTCACCAGCGGGCCGATCATGCCTCTTGATCTGGTCGCCCGATCCGGAACTTTGCCGGCAAATTTGGTCATCCTCCAGCGACCTGCGGCCTGAGAAGTCAATGACCTTGGGTGGGATTCCGTAATTCCAGCATCGTCCGCGGGAGCGAGGTCGAGTATTCGGGAGAAATCCCCGGAAACTCGGCTCGGTCACGAGACACGACGAGGACTTTCCGGTATAGTCCTCTGTGCGAGGATTTGCCCGGCTTCCAGAGCTGGCCGCCTAGCGCGAGGCCCTTAGGGCATCACTCCCCACGCCGCCCCCTTTTGAAAACAACGATCCCAGACTGAAATCGGATACCGCCACGACCAGTGGAGGCTGAACGCCACGGCGTTGGCTGCTGCTTTGTTCTGCTCATCGTCGGATCCGACCGAACCCTCCAGGAGGACAGCCATGTCCGACCGACCCGAAGACACCACGACACAAGAAGCTGCCGAGGCCGGCTCCGAATCCGCCGTCAGCCCAGCGGAAACCGAGGCCGAGGCGACCGCCGAATCGCAACAAGCGACGGCGGAGTCGGCGGTGGCAGCGGAGCCGGCGACGGGAGGCACGGAAGGAAGCGACGAGGGCGCAGCAGAGACAGCTGCAGCCGACGCGGCAGACACCGCTGAGCCGACCGAAGAAGCTCCGACCGAGACCACCGAGTCGGCGCCAGAGCTCCAAGCGGAGGCCACCGAGCCGGTAGCCGAGGCCACAGAGCCAGACGAAGCCGCGCAAGAAGCGGAGCCCGAGGCAGAGGCCACGCAAGAGGCAGAGCCGGCGGCGGAAGCCGCACCAGAGACCCCAGCCAGCGACGAGGCGGTCGAGGCAAGTGCGCCGGAGACGCCTGAAGAGGTCGCGAAGGGCGAAGACTCTTCTGAGGAAGCCGCCACAGAGGCCAGCCCGGCGACTGCTGAAGCGGCAGAGCAAGCCGAGGAGGCCGTCGCCGAGGTCGAGCAAGTTGACGCCGAGCAAGCCGACGCCGAGAGCGCGGCATCGGGCGCGAGCCCTGCTGCCGAGGCGAGCACTGATTCGGAACCATCGACGGAATCTGCTGCGGCCGCCAGTGACGAAGCTGCCGAGTCCGCAGAGGCCGCACCCGCAGCCGAGGCAGCGTCCACCGAGGCCGGCGACGGCGACGAGGCCGACCAGGCAGCGATCCTGTCGAAGAACGAAGATTCCAGCAAGGACGCGGGGTCTGCCGCGGCGACACCCGAGGTCAAGGCCGAGACCAGCGAAGCCATGGCCGAGCTGGCCAAAGCGATGGAAGACAAGTCCCTCGTCAAGGGCCAGGTGATCGGCTGGAACAAAGGCGGCTACCACGTTGCTATCGGCAAGATCGCCGCCTTCTGCCCTGTGTCGCAGATCGAGATCGGCAATCCACGGGGTCCCAAACGGTACCTCGACAAGACCTTCCCCTTCCGCGTCATCGAGATCCAGAACGGCGGACGCCGGGTCGTGCTCTCACGCGCCGAGGCGATCAAAGCCGAGCGCGAGCAACGAGCAGCCCTGGTCCGCGAGCTGCTGCAGCCCGGCGCTGAGCTGGAGGGCAAGGTCAGCTCCTTGACCAACTTCGGTGCCTTTGTCGATCTTGGTGGCGGCATCGAAGGACTGGTGCATGTTTCAGAGATCAGCCGGCGCCGCGTCGAGCACCCCAAGGAAGCTCTGAGAAACGGCCAGAAGGTCAAGGTCACGGTGTTGAAGATCGAAAAGGGAGGCCAAAGGATCTCCTTGTCGATGAAGCGCCTGGAGCCCGATCCTTGGAAGGGCGTCGCGGAACGCTTCTCGCCCGGATCGAACTTTACCGGCAAGATCGTGCGCCACACGGAATTCGGTCTTTTCGTCGAGGTCGAACCTGGCCTGGAAGGCTTGATCCACACCTCGCGCCTGGCCTTGGGCCAGTCCATGACAGACGAGAGCCTCGAGGTCGGCAAAGAGATCACCGGCTGGATTCACGAGGTCGAGGCCAAACGTCGTCGGCTCTCGCTTTCGTTGCGCGAGGTCTCGGGCACCAACCCTTGGCACGGCGTTGGTGATCGCTACCCGATCGGTGAGCTGACCAAGGGCACGGTCGAACGGCTGGCGAGCTTCGGCGTGTTCATCCAGCTCGAGCCCGGCCTGACAGGCCTTCTGCCGTTCTCGCTTCTTGGAGGCTCCGGCGCACCAGGTAATCCCCGCCGGCAATACCATGCCGGCAAAGAGGTTTCGGTTCGGGTTCTTTCGATCGACCGCGATCGGAAGCGCATCTCCCTCGGCACCGAGCAATCCAAAGCCGAGGGCAACCAGCAGGACTATCGCGAGTACGTCCGGCGGAAGAAAGAGACCACCGGGGGTCTCAATGCCATGGCTGCTGCCTTCGCCAAGCTCAAAGAGCAGCAGACGCAGCCGGTTCAGAAGTAAGGGACAGAAGGAAAGGTCGAGAGCCTGTTGCCGAGGCAACCGGTTCTCGGTCCGCTCTGCCTTCTTGGTCAGACCCCGCTACGGCGAGGACCTTCGCTGCTAGCGATCGACGGACTCGGCGGTGATCTTCAGCCGCTTCATCATCTCGTGCAGGGTCGTTGGCTTGACCTTCAGCTTCTCTGCTGCTCTCTTCTGAACGCCTCCGGCAAGCCGCAGGGCGTTGGAGATGAGCTGCCTCTCGTAGGCCGCGACCGCCTGCTTGAACGAGAGCCCGTTGGTGGGCAGTGTCGGCGCCGGTACCTCGACCGAGCTCGGCTCACGCACCGAGGGCGGCAGCAGGTCGACGTCCAGCACCGCCCCGGTCGACAGCACCGTCGCGCGCTCGACAACGTTCTCGAGCTCGCGCACGTTGCCAGGCCAGTGGTAATCCATGAGCAACTCCATCGCGCGCGGAGAAATCTCATGGATCTCTTTCTCGTTCTCCTCCGCGTAGGTCGTCAGGAAACGCCGGGCGAGGAGAGGAATATCTTCGACCCGCTTACGCAATGGCGGCAGCTGGATGGTGATGACGTTGAGCCGATAGTAGAGGTCTTCGCGAAAAGTACCCTTCTTCACCATCTCTTCGAGCTCGGCGTTGGTCGCAGCGATGATTCGCGCATCCGCCGTCAGCGTCTCGACACCACCGAGACGCATGAACTCCTTCTCTTGGATCACGCGCAGCAGCTTCGCCTGCGTCTCGGGCGGAATGTTGCCGATCTCGTCGAAGAAAATCGACCCGCCCGAAGCCATCTCGAACAAGCCCTTCTTGTTGGCGATGGCGCCGGTGAAGGCCCCCTTGACGTGTCCGAAGAGGTTGCTTTCCAGCAGATCGTGCGGCATTGAGCCCGAGTTGACGGTGACGAAAGGCCCGTCAGCACGCCTGGAATGGTGATGGATCGCTTTCGCTGCGAGCTCTTTGCCGGTACCGCTTTCGCCGAGAATCAAAATGTTCGATTTCGACGGCGCAGCCAAGCGGATGAGCTCGAAGACTTTGAGCATCGGCTTGGACTTACCGATGATGTTGCCAAAGGCATAGCGCTGCCGGAGTTGCTCGCGCAACGATTTGTTCTCGCGCGCCAAGCGCCGCTGCTCGAGCCCCTTGCGGATAGTGAGCAGCACTTCTTCGTTCTTGAACGGTTTGGGGATGTAGTGAAACGCCCCCTCCCGCATCGCGGCAATAGCACCTTCGATCGACGAGAATGCGGTGATCACGACGACAACTTGGTCCGGATTCCGCCGATGAATCTGCTGCATCACCTCCATGCCCGACATCGCCGGCAACATCAGGTCGAGGAGCACGAGATCGACCTCCTCGCGCTCCAGCAGGCTCAAGGCCTCCTCGCCGGTCCGGGCACTCAGCGGGTTCCATCCCTCGCGACGAACCAGTGACGTCAGGACGTCCTGAAGCACCTCTTCATCGTCGACGATCAGAATGTTCATGGTCTCTCTGGAGGCCTGTGCCAGGGTCACGCGTCGTGACGGGGCAGCTCGACCGAGAACGTACAGCCACGGCTTTCGGTGTGATTGTCGACCCGAATCTCGCCGGCATGACGGCGAACGATGTTGGCCGTAATCGCCAACCCGAGCCCCGAACCGCCCTGAGCGATCTTACTCGAAAAGAACGGATGAAAAATTCGATCGATCCGCTCGGCAGGAATACCGGGGCCAGTGTCCGATATTCGTACGCGAATCCTCCGATCACTCCGGTCGGCCTTCAATTCGAGACGCCCACCCGTCTTGCCCATGGCGTCGAGGGCGTTGACCACCAGGTTGGTGAAGACCTGGTGTAGCTCGCCGTCATTACCCAGCACGACCAGCGGCTCGGCGGGGCGCTGCCAGCCGATCTCGACACCGCATCCGTTGGCACGGTCGGCCAGAAGCTGAACGCACTCGTCGAGTACCGCATCGACTGGCACCGGCACCAGCTCGTCGCGCCGATTCCGCGCGAACTCCAGCAGGTTGTTGACGATCTGGGCCGCACGGAACGTCTGACGCTCCATCTTCTTGAGGATCTCGTATTGGGGATCGCTCTCGGCGACGTCAGAAAGCAACAGCTGGGCATAGCTCGAAATGCCGGTCAGGGGCGTGTTGACCTCGTGCGCCACACCGGCCGCGAGCATGCCCAGAGACGCCAGGCGCTCCTTCTCTTTGAGCTCCTGCTCCATGTTGACGCGGTCGGTGAGATCTTGAATGACCAGCACTCGCAGACCCGACTCGGCCCGCCGCTGATAGCTCGCAAGACTCAACTGAAGGTGACGCTCCTCGCCCGACATGAGGCAATAGCTCACCTCCACCACACCATCCTCGGGTGACGGCAGCGGACTGATCGGAACAAGCTCTCCGAGGGTCTTTCCGATGACCTCGGGGCGAGGCGCTGACGCAACGACCGCAAAGGCGTGGTTGGCTGAGACCACCTTGCCCGCGAGATCGACGACTGCGATGCCGGCCGGTGAGGATTCGAGTATCCCCTGCTGATGCTCCTCCAGCCGCGTGACCTCGAGTAGCTGACTATGCACTTCTTCCAACAGCTGAGCGTTCTCGATCGCCAAGGACGCCTGATTCAACAGCCCCCGCGCCAGATCCAGGTCTTCGCTGGAGAGCGGCTCGTCGTCGAACTTATAGCTCACCAGAGCGATGCCGATTCGGTGCTCGCGGACGGTCAACGGAAAGGCGTAGCGATAGCCGGCCGTGAAGAGGCGCTGCTGGGCGGTGGTTTCCTCCGACGGCAGTTGGATCGCCGAGATGCTCTCGACGTCCCGGTGCCAGAATTCCGCGCCAAAGGCGCCGAATGGGATCTCTCTCGGCAGCCCGGCTCGCGGCTCCACCGGCACCATCGCGCCGCCTTGGGCCAGATAGAGATTGGCACGGCTCACCAGACCGTCCGCCAGTCGATCGATCAGGATCGAGCATAGACGGTCGAGATCGCGCTCGTGCAGCAACTCCTGGCCCAGGTTCGAAAGCTCGCGCCGCGAACTCAGGACGCTACCGAACTGCAAGCGTTCCAGACCGGAAGAGATCGCATCGCGAGTTGGTGCCAGGACACCCGCGACCACCACGCCAGCGGCGAACGTGAGGAGATTTCGCGCTAGCGACAAATCGTCCGCCATCCCTTGACGGATCGCGACATTGATCAGGGAGAATCCCAAGAGCCCGACCAGAATCGTCATCGAGTAGGCGATGCTGTCGCGCAAAATAGGGCCGATATCAAGCAGCTTGAACTTCAGGATCGCCCACGAGAAGGCCAACGGTACGAGAGCCAGAGGCAACACCGCGAGAACCGTCGTCCAACTCGGCCACGAGAGAGCTAACGACGAAGGGATGACGTACAGCACCAGAAACGGCACGTACCCCCCGAGCATCCCGAAGAGAATCCACTGGACTTGCCGGCGGTTCTCCCAAGAGGGTCGCTGCTCGAAGCGGAAGAAAAGCAGCAGGACAGCCGCTAGGGCACTGGCGACGAGATAGTAGATCTCCGCCTGCGAGACCCACTCGATTCGCTGGGCTGAAACCGGCCCGAAGATCCGCTGACCGCCGTAGATCTGATCGATGTGGAATCCGATCAACAGGACCGACGGCAAATAGATGAAGGGCACCACGCGCGCTGAGTGGCGGGCGCTCAAGAGGCGACTGGGAAACACCAGGAAGAGGTGTAGTGTCAAAGCTGGCAGAAGATTCCTCGCTAGCTGATCGACCAGGAAAATCAGCTCGTCGGTGAAGTCTTGCGGTATGCGCAGTGGGCTCAACACATACAGTGCCAGAGACGCCAGGCACCAGAAGAAGAAAAGCCGCGCTTGCAGCTGCCGATCCTTGAAGGCGGTATAGAGGCCGATCAACAGATAACCGATACCGATCACTGTCAGGACCAGGTAAGGAACATCGACCTGCAGGTCTGGACGCCGGTAGAGAGGTGTTTCGATCGCCCCGTCTCGCAGCAGGATGATCGGGCCTTCGGCACGGCTTCGCAGGAGCTCGTGCAGTTGTTCGAGATCGCCAGGCGATTGATCGTGGACCGACAGGATCTCGTCGCCCGGCTGGATGCCGGTCTCAGGGTCGGCGACAGCCGTCACACGCCAGACGTTTTGCTGGCGCTCGGCCTCGAATCCGATCGGCTGAAACGATGCCACATTACGCTGGAAGCTCGTACCGCCCAACGCCGCGAC
>JBCCGX010000398.1:0-8378 GCA_039029035.1 Acidobacteriota bacterium
TGCACCAGCCACCAGATGACCAGGGCAACGGGTAGCCGATGCAGGATGACGGCAAAGGCCAGCCAGCCATCCCCTGCGGCGTGGCCACCATGCTCGGCGACCGGCGTGAAGAGCGCCAAGCCATCGAGTACGGCATGGAGCACCAGGCCGATGACCGGTAGTGCCAGCGTGACGATGCGCGTGCGGCGGGTGAGCAGATTCAGCCGTCGATGAAACAACACCGGCACGGTGAAGCCGATCAGTGCCGGAACGAGAATCAGCCAGCCGCTTACTTCCCAGGCTTCCGGCAGCAGGTGGAAGACGGCGAGAAGCACCAAGATCGCTGAGACGGCTATCTCCAACCAGCGAACGAGTCGAGGCGAGCTCTGTGCCATTTGGGCGAGTTTCGGCGCCAGGAGTAAAGGCAGCAGGGCGGCGGTGAGGAGGACGAGTTGGAGCATGGCGAGTCGACAGTCACAAGGTGCCTGCTCTCAAATAATAAATCATTATCAATAAACCGTCCAGGTAAAGAAAAAGGCGGGTCGAGACCCGCCCTTTGCAACCGGTTGGAGAACGCGGAAGCACCGCGCCTGGCTGGCTCTACTCCGTCGCCGCACCCACCGCCCGTCCGCGTGGCATTGCCTTGTCGATCTCCGCCTTGAACTTGTCGAAAGATTGGGCACCACGGATGAAGGTCAGGCCTTTGATCTTCTTGGGATTGGTGGGATCGGTAACGCCGAGGACGAAGCTCGGGGTGCCGGTGGCGCCAGCCTTGGCGGCCTCCGCCATGTCGCGGCGCACCTCTTTGGCATACTTGTCGCCGGACAGGCAGGCTTCGAACTTGGCGACATCCAGGCCGATCGCTTCAGCGTGTCCGTTCCAGGGCTCGAGCGCCTTGTAGTGGGCGAACAAGCGGTCGTGCATCTCCCAGAACTTGCCCTCGTCCCCAGCGCAGCGGCTGGCTTCGGCAGCCTTGAAGGCCAGCTTGTGAATCCGTTCGAGGGGGAGGTCCAGCGCGGCGTAGCGGATCTTGCCGGTGTCGATGTACTCTTTTTGGATCTGCGGGAACGTCTCACGGACGTGTCTGGCGCAGAATCCTCATTGATAGTCGAGGAACTCGACCAGCGTCAGCTTCGCTGTCGGCTCCCCCTTGATCGGATTACTGCCCAGGTCGAAGACCTTGCCGGCCACGTTGGGCCCGGAGGGCGCTGCCGCCGGTCGTGATTGCAAGAGCTTCTTGATTTCCGCCAGCTCGCCGCGAATTTGCGCCTGGCCGGCCTTGAGCGCCGCGATCTCCTTGGCCAGATCGGCCTCGGACTGCGCCATGAGCGCCGGTGCCGAGCCGAAGGCCAGGAGGCAGGCGCCCAGGGCACCTGTTAATCGTCGATTCATTCCCTGCCTCTCCTTTCTTGGGTCGTTTACCTCGATCTACCCACGCTCGGCCCTGAAGGCTGCGCCGCAGCTCAAACTCGCCTCGGCTGCCCGGATTGCCGCAAGATCTAGTTGATCAGAGCTTTGCGACCGTCCGAGAAAGCCACAGCTCAAACACGTTCGCTGCGTGCTCGCTCCTCAGGGCCTCCTTGAGCTTGGGTGCAGTACCTCGATCAAAAATTGACGCGGGTGGAGATCCCGAAAGTCCGCGGTTGATTGGTGAGATAGCCGACCCGAGCGAGGGTGCCGCGCTCCTGATCCAGGGCCAGGAAGGCGATCTCGTCGGTGACGTTCTTGACGTAAAAGGCGACATCCCACTTCTCGTTGGCAAAGCCGAGGCGCAGGTTGACGATCTCGTAGGACGGCAGCTCCGGATTGAAGTTGAAGACCGATTGGGTCAGCGGACCGCCGATGTTGTTGGGGTCGAAGGCCAGCAGGTTGACCGTACCGAAGCCGGCCGCCTGGTCGCCGATCTGGGTAAAGCGATCACCGACGTGCTGGAAGGTGCCGCTCAGGAAACCGGCCCAGCCCTGCTTCATCTCCCAGCGGTAGTTGGCCGCGGCGACGAATTGGAACTCGGGTACCGTCGGCAAGCGGTTACCGGCCTCGATGCCGGAGACGATGCTGACGTTGCCGGCGGCGTCGGTCGAGGTCAGGGTCGACCCCAGCTCGGAATCGATCACGCTGGCCGAGATGGCGAAGTCGAAGAAGTTACCGATCGG
The DNA here is from genome assembly GCA_039029035.1 of Acidobacteriota bacterium. GTDB lineage: Bacteria > Acidobacteriota > Thermoanaerobaculia > Multivoradales > J023 > JAAELT01. Next base: position 2,133 of record JBCCGX010000398.1, read on the forward strand.
TGCGGTGAGCTCGAGCTCGAGCCCTTGGCTCTCGGCCTCCGGCACGTTGAAGACCACACGGGAGGAGCAGGAGCCGGCGGTCACCGTTGCTTGCAGATCACTGATGTCCATGTAGAACGCAGCGATATTGAACAGACCGCGACCGCCGCCGAAGGAGGTTTTCGAGCCGACCTCGAAGTTCCACAGCTCCTCGTCGTCCCAACTGTCGCGGCCGCCGAAGGTGATCAGGTCTTGCGGCGTGCACAGCGGGATGTTGAGCGGGTCGTTGATGCCACCGAGACGAAAGCCCTTGGAGATCTGGCCGTTCACCTGGGTGTTGTCGTTCACCTGGTAGCTGGCGATGAGGCGCGGCACGACGCCATCGGCGGAGGTGGAGCCGAGGCTGGTGCCCGGAGCGGCAAAAATACCGTCGAAGGTCTGGGTCCGATCTTCCTCGAAATCGTAGAAGCGCAGGCCACCGCTCAGGTTGAATCGATCGTTGACCGCATACGTCAGCTCACCGAACACTGCCAACTGATCCAGTTCATAAGCCAGGTCGGAGAAGAAGAGGATGTCGCGGCCGGCGCCGAAGTTTCCGGCGGTGCCGATGCCGGTCAGGTTCTCGAAGCCGTTGACGAAGAGGCTCTGGCCGTAGTCGCGCTCGATGGTGCTGTAGAACACGCCGGCGACCCAGGTCAGCTGGTCGTGGTAGCCGGAGAGGCGGAACTCCTGGGTCAGCACCTCAGCGGTGGTGGCGTCGTCGAGCGGGCCGTCGATGGTAAAGACATCCTCGCCGAAGCCGATCGTGCCGCCGGTGATGCTGGCGGTCAGTGCCGTAGCGTCACGAACGACCAGCACGTCGCGATCGGTCAACGAGGTGATCGACGTCAGGAGCGTATCGTCGCCGACTGCATACTCGATGTCGAGATCAGCGAGCAGGAATTCATCGGTGAAGGGCTCCCCGGTCTGTGTGAACTGCTCGCGCTCACCGAGGTTCACCGCCGGCCGCGTGGTGGTGAAGGGATTGGCCAGGATGTTGTAGTCGTCGATCCGGTTCCAGCCGTCCATGTCCACTTCCTGGTAGAGGACGCGCGGCACCACCGTGGCGCGATCGTTGGGCTGCAAGTTGAACGACCAGCGCAGGCCGAGACGGTCGCCACTGTTGACGTCTTCGTTGACGCCCAGGTTGGGCTGCACCGCGTCGATGTAGCCGCCGTAGCTGGTGTAGTAGGCCGCGATGCGCATGGCGGAGGTGTCGCCAATCGGGGTGTTGACCGCCACCTTGGCTTCACCGCCGAACTCGCCGTCGCTCATCGTGCTGAGCGAAAACTCACCGACAGCTTCGGACACCCCGAGCTCAGGCTGATTGGAGATGTAGCGCACCGTGCCCGAGAGCGAGCCGGAGCCGAACAGCGTCCCTTGAGGCCCACGCAGCACCTCGACGCGGGACATGTCGAAGAGATCGATGTCCGGCGTGAAGAGGGACAGCGAGATGACCGACTCGTCGAGGTAGACACCCACCTGCTCCTTGACGCCGGGCTGATCGCGCACGATCTGGCCGGCCGAGACGCCACGCATGGCAACCTGGCTCTGGCCCGGGCCGAGGTTCTGCACGCTGAAGCCGGCGACGTTGGCGGAGACGTCCTCCAGACTCTGGGCGCCGCGCTCGCGCAGGATTTCTTCCGTCGGCGCAACGATGGAGAAGGGCACCTCCTGCAACGTCTCTTCACGCTTGCGCGCCGTGACCGTCACCTCGTCGCTAAACGAGTCGTCGGCTTCGGCCGTTTCCCCTCCATCGTCGTCCTGGGCCCAAACCGGCGGGCTCCAGAAGCCAAGGGTCGACAAGACGCTCAGAAAGACCAATCCTGCTACGAGCTTCTTCATTTCGCCTCTCCTAGGGTTGTAAGCAGCCAATTCTCTTACTCGTCCGCCGGTTAGTCAACGGGCACTCAACTCGATTCGAGTAGCGATTTTTTCGGGACTCGGCTTAGCTCGATTAGATCATATCGCTGGCCTCTTTCTCCCGGGCCAATTTTTCTCCATCCCGCTTCACCCTACTCACCATGTAGCTCTAAGTGTGCCGCGGTTCTGCCACCGAGACTCGATCCTCAGAATCGGGTTCGGCGGCTGGAGTTTGTATTCCGGCGTTTGCATTCCCACACTCGCAGCGCGAACGCAGTCCTCGGCGAGCTTCGTCGTGAAGCAATGTCCGTGACCCGCCCAAGGAGGCCAAGTTGAAGAAGACCCTCGTAACCGCCAGTCTCACCTGTCTCTGCCTTCTTCTGGCGCTGCCGATAGCAGCCCAGGAAGACGGCCCCTTCCTCACCTCACAGAAGTCGACCGCCGATCCGCTCGAAATCGCGCGCGACTACATCCGCCAGATTCCCCAGAAAAGCCAGATGGTGGACGACGATCTGGCCGAGATGAAGGTCCTGAAGCGCTTCACCTCGAAGCACAACGGCGTCACCCACCTCTACTTCGCCCAGCGGCTGAACGGCCTCGAGGTCGCCAACGCGCAGATCTCGATCAACATCCACCGCGATGGCCGGGTGATCAACATGGCCAACAGCTTCGTCGCCAATCTCAAATCGATGGCCAACACCGCCACGCCGGAGCTGGGTGCCAGCGATGCGATCTATGCCGCGGCCGACAAGGTCGGCGGCGAGGTCTCGGGACTCTTGGTACCGCTCAAAGGTGTGGCGACGGCGGAAGGCGAGACGGTCTTCGCCGGCGCCGGCCTCTCCCTCGATCCGATCCCCGCCAAGCAGGTCTACTTCCGCACCGAGGACGGCGCGGCGCGCCTGGCCTGGGACCTGGTGATTCGCACCGCGGATCAGCAGCACCACCTGAACATCTTCATCGACGCGGTGAACGGCGACGAGCTCGGCCGCTTCGAGTGGCAGCATTCGGACTCCTACGAGGTCTTCGCCCTGCCCAAAGAATCCCCCACCGACGGGGGCCGGACCATCGAGAGCAATCCGGCCGATGCCACGGCCTCACCCTTTGGCTGGCACGACACCAACGGTGCCGCCGGGGCCGAGTTCACCACGACCCGCGGCAACAACGTCTGCGCCCAGCAGGACCGCGACGGCAACAACACCGCCTGCGGTGGCGTCGCCCAGCCCAGTGGCGGTGCGTCCCTCGACTTCTCCGCCCCGCTCGACCTGGCGACCCAATCGCCGGACCAATATCAGGACGCGGCGGTGATCAACTTGTTCTACTGGAACAACATCATGCACGACCTCCTCTACCAATACGGTTTCGACGAGGCGAGCGGTAACTTCCAGGAGAACAACTACGGCAACGGCGGCGCCGGGAGCGACTCGGTCAACGCCGACGCCCAGGACAACGCCGGCGGCAATCCGCCGAGCACCAACAACGCGAACTTCGGCACGCCGCCCGACGGGTCCAACCCGCGCATGCAGATGTTCGAGTGGACGCCGCCCAACGACGCCATCCTGACGGTCAACTCGCCGGGCTCGATCACGGGTGACTACTCGGGTGCCGCAGCCACCTTCGGCGCTGCCCTGACCCTCGGTGGCACCACCGGCGACCTCGAGCTGGTCGACGACGGTAGCGCCAACGGCTCGGAGGGCTGCGGTTCCCTGGTCGGCTTCACTCCCGGCCGCATCGCCTTGATCGACCGCGGCTCCTGCGAGTTCGGTGTCAAGGTGCTCAACGCCGAGAACGCCGGCGCCATCGCCGCGGTGGTGGTCAACAACACCGGCACCGGTGTCCTGGCCATGGGACCGGGCGCCAACGGTGGCAGCGTCTCCATCGGCTCGATGATGATCAGCTTGCCGGACGGCGACACCATCAAAGCGGAGCTCGGCGGTGGGGTGAACGGCACATTGAAGAGTGCCGGCGGTGCCATCCCCAATCGCGACAGCGATTTCGACGCCGGCATCATCGCTCACGAGTACTGCCATGGTCTTTCGATCCGTCTCACTGGTGGCGCCCAAACCAGCAACTGCCTGAGCGGCAACCAGCAGGCGGGTGAAGGCTGGAGCGATCTATGCAGCCTCTTCTTCACCGCCGATGCGACCGACACCGACGCCACGCCGCGCGGCGTCGGCACCTACTCGATCTTCGAGCCGGCGAACGGCAACGGCATCCGCCCCTTCCCCTATACCACCGACATGGGCGTCAACCCGTCGACCTACGGCGACCTGACCACCGGCACCCTGGCGATCCCCCACGGTATCGGTTTCGTCTGGGCCACCGCAGTCTGGGAGGTCTACTGGAACCTGGTCAACGACCAGGGCTTCGATCCCGACCTCTATGGCGGCACCGGCGGCAACAACGTCGCCATCCAGTTGGTGGTCGACGGCTTGAAGCTCCAGCCCTGCAACCCGACCTTCACCGACGCACGCGACGCCATTCTGGCGGCCGATGCGGCCAACAACGGCGGCGCCAACGAGTGCCTGATCTGGGCCGGCTTCGCCAAGCGCGGCCTGGGCTTCTCCGCCGTCGATGGCGGTAGCTCCAACAGCCTGAGCGTCACCGAAGCCTTCGACCTGCCACCACAATGTGTGGTCGGTTGTGGCAACGGCGTCTGCGAGTCGGGCGAGGACTGCAATAGCTGCCCGAGTGACTGCGTCAGCGGCAGCACCGGCGCGGTTTGCGGCAACGGCATCTGTGAAGCCGGCAACGGCGAGGACTGTGTCAGCTGCCCGGCGGATTGCAACGGCAGACAGGGCGGCAAGCCGGCCAACCGCTTCTGCTGCGGCGACGGCGACGGTACCAACCCGGTGTCTTGCAGCGACTCGCGCTGCACCTCCGGCAGCTTCGACTGCACCGACGTCCCGGTGACGGGCAGCAGCTTCTGCTGCGGCGACACCTTCTGTGACCCGGGCGAGGACAGCTCCAACTGCGAGCTCGACTGCGGTCCGGCTGGCTTCTGCGGCGACGACAACGTCGATCCGGGCGAGACCTGCGACGGCCTGGACCTGGCCGGCGAATCCTGCATCTCGCAGGGCTGCACCGGCGGCACCCTCGCGTGCTCGGGCGACTGCTCGTCCTTCGACACCTCGGGCTGCACCGGCTGCCAGGTGTGCATCGACCCTGGTCAGGGACAGCCCTGCACCGCCACGACGAACTGCTGCTCGGGCGTCGGCAACTGCACCGGCGGCAAGCCGTCGAACCGCGTGTGCAACTAGCGCCCCACCGCGCCAGGAGCCCGTTGTACTTCGCAACAGGCTCCTCGCCGGCAAGCTAGCGGACGCCGGAGGGCGTCGAATCGGCCGGGACCTAGAAGTCCCGGCCTTTGTCTTTCCGGCCCTTGGCCACATCGTAATCGGTGATCCGATCGTGCTCCACGACGAGCTCGCAGGCCGGTGGTTCCTGTCGGAGCTCTCCAGCAGCGGCAACCGGTGTGCGTCTACATCTCGCTGACCAGCGATCCGATCTCTGGTGGCTGGTTCGCCTAAGATTTCGCCGCCAACACCTTCCCGGACTACCCAAAGTACGCCGTGTAGCCGGACGCCTACTACGTCGGCATCAACAAGTCCAACATCCAAGCCGGCCAACCGCTTCTGCTGCGGTGACGGCGATGGTCAGAACCCGGTCTCCTGCGGCGACAGTGACGCATGGCGTCACCCAAGGCCGGAGCCGAAATGGCTCCGGCCTTTTGTTTGGCGAAAATCGCTCCCGTCTCGAACCTTCCGAGCGGTCAGATATACTGCCAAGCAAGGACTCTGAGGAGCTCCGACATGAGCAAGGTCAAAGGCACGAAGATCAATTCGAAGATCAATTTCTTGCAGGAGAAGTACGGCGACAACGTGGTCGAGAAGGTCCTCGGATCCTTGTCGCCGGAAGACCAGAGTCAGCTACGCTCGATCGTCGACTTGGGCTGGTACGAGATGGAGCTCTTCCTCCATCTGCTCGAAGCGATCGTGCAGGTCGTCGGCAAAGGCAACGATCAGATCCTCGACCGTATGGGGCGGTATGGCGCCGAAGATCTCTCGCTGCATGCTTACAAGGTGTACTTCCGCTCGGGCGATCCGGAGGTCGTACTCTCCAAGATGATCCCGATCCACGCCTCGCTGAACGACCCCGGCGAAATGGAGATCGAGCGGCGGCAGGACAACGAGCTCGATGTGATCGTCAAGGCGCCACGCTCCGGGCTTGCACACTGTCGAGTCGCCCGCGCCTTTTACCAGCGGTGCGTCGAGCTTTGCGAGGTGGCGGGCGCCACGGTCGAGGAAACCGCTTGCTCGTCGCGCGGCGCCGACGCCTGCGTCTTCCATGTGACGTGGAACTGAACCA
>JBCCGX010000399.1:0-8375 GCA_039029035.1 Acidobacteriota bacterium
CGGCCCCTCGCCGCCGGCGACCAGGTGACCATCGTCTATGGCGCCGGGCCCGTCGGCGCGGTGGCGGATCGCTTCGCCGAGAGCGAGTCGCGCTTTTGGATCGCGGTCGACGGTGATGGCGACGGGGTTCGAGCCGTGCTGACGGAGTCACCCGCGGTCGACGTCGAACCGGGCCCGGCGGCTCGCTTGTGGCTCACCTGGCCATCGACCGTGCGGCCGGGTGAGACGGTCCGGCTGACCGCCGCGATCCTCGATACCCGCGGCAATGCCGGGGTGCCCTTTGTCGGCGAAGTTCACCTGCAGGCACCTGCAGGCGTCCAGGCTCCACAGACGATCACCTTGCGCGAAGGCGATGACGGCCGGCGGACGATCGAGGTGACGGTCGGTGGGCCGGGCGTGTACCGCATCCAAGCGAGCGCCTCAGAGACCCTCGAGGGGGAGAGCAACCCCCTGCAGGTCACCGAGCAGGGGCAGCGGATCCTGTGGGGTGACCTGCAGAACCACTCCAACGTGTCCGACGGCACCGCGACACCGGAAGAGCACTTCCTCTATGCACGCGATGTCGCTGCCCTCGACGTGATGGCGCTCACCGACCACGACCATTGGGGCCTGCTCTTTCTCGATCAACACCCTGAGCTGTGGGCGGCGAACCGCGAGTTGGTGCGTCGTTTCCATCAGCCCGGTCGCTTCGTCGCGCTGTTGGGTTACGAATGGACCAGCTGGGTCCACGGCCACCGCCACGTGCTCTTCTTTGGCGATGATGGCCCTCTGCTGAGCACCCTCGATCCCGCCACTGACGAGCCCCGCGAGCTGTGGGCAGCCTTGCGCGGTCACCGCGCCCTGACCATCGCGCACCATTCGGCGGGAGGACCGGTCGCCACCGACTGGAGCATCCCGCCCGATCCCGAGATCGAGCCGGTGACTGAGATCGTCTCGGTGCACGGCTCCAGCGAGGCGGCGGATTCGCCGTCGGTGATCCACCAACCGGTGGCCGGCAATTTCGTCCGTGACGCCCTCGGTAGGGGCTACCGTTTCGGCTTTCTCGGCTCGAGCGACGGCCACGACGGCCATCCCGGCCTGGGCCACCTCGCCTCGCCCACCGGTGGTCTCGCCGCCATCCTCGCCGACGAGCTCACCCGCGAGGCGGTCTACCAGGCCCTGCGAGCCCGGCGTGTCTATGCCACCAGCGGTCCACGGATCCTCTTACGTGTCAGCTTCGGCGGTCACCCGATGGGTTCGGAGATCGCCCTCGGAGCAGCGGGGACCGAAGGTCCAGCCGCGCCCCTCGGGCCGGATACGCTGATCGTCCGTGCCATCGCGCCGGCACCGCTGAGTCGGGTCGACGTCATCCGCAGCGGGCAAGTGGTCGAGGCCTACGACTGCCAGGGTGAGCGCGAATGTGCCTTCGGCGCTGATTTCCCGGATCTCACGGCCGGCGAGTACCTCTATGTCCGCGCTGTGCAGGGCGACGGCGGCGCCGCTTGGTCGAGTCCCTTCTACTTTGTGGTCGCCGAAAAGCCTTGAACTGATCCCTTTAGCCTGAGCTCTGGGCTTGAGTGAGGGATGGACGGTAGACTCCGTGCCGACGGATGAAAGGAGCACACCATCAAACAGATCGACGGCAATCTTCGCGGTATCAAAACCTCCATGCGACGCGCTCTCGAGCGCACCTACCGGCGGCGTATGTCGCCGGACGAGGTCGTCTCGCCGGAGCTCGCCCGCCATCTGGCCGGGGTGTCACAGCAGCTCGGACGGCAGGTGGGGGTGGTGGTCTCGCGCGAGGGCGTGATCCGTAACGTCGTCGTCGGTGACGCGACCCAGCTCCACTTGCCCGACGTCGGCCGTCTGCGTGGCGGCGTCGGCCGCTTTCGCGGCCTGCGGCTGGTCCACACCCACCTGCGTGGCGAGTCGCTGTCGGCCGACGACCTCAACGACCTCGCCCTGCTGCGGCTCGACGCGGTGGCGATGATCCAGGTGTCGCCCGAGGGCGAGCCGGGGCGGATCGAAGTGGCCCTGCTCGCCCCGTCCGGCCGCGGTGGCGAGGCGAACGAGTTCGAGGACTTCTTTCGCCGTTTCGAGGCACGCGACGTCTTTTCGCTCGATCTCGATTTCGATGCCGAGGTGCGCGCGTTGGAAGCCGAGCAGACGCGCCTGATGCGCGGCGCGGCAGGCAAGACTCAGAAGGAGCGGGCGCTGGTGATCGGGGTGACGCCCGACGACGACCGCTTTGCCGAGGTACTCGAGCTGGTCACGGCGGCCGGAGTGGAGACGGCGGGGACCTTGCGCCAGAAGCGCGCCAGAGTGCATCCCAAGACCGTCGTCGGCAAGGGCAAACTGACCGAGATCATCTTCGAGAGCATGCGCTTGCGGGCCGACGTGGCGATCTTCGACATCGACCTGCGGCCGGCCCAGGCGCGCGCCTTCGAAGACGCTACCGCCCTTAAGGCGATCGATCGCACCCAACTGATCCTCGACATCTTCGCCCAGCGCGCCAAGAGCCGCGACGGCAAGCTGCAGGTCGAGCTGGCGCAGCTCAAGTACTCACTACCGCGGCTGACCGACAAGGACGCCGGACTGTCGCGCCTGACCGGCGGCATCGGCGGTCGCGGACCCGGCGAGACGGTGATGGAGATCGGTCGCCGGCGCCTGCGCGACCGGATCCGCAAGCTCGAAGTGCAGATCGAGCAGCTGTCCAAGCAGCGCGACTTGCGGCGCCGGCGTCGGCGCGAGGAGCGCATCCCCATTTTGTCGATCATCGGCTACACCAACGCCGGTAAGAGCACCCTGCTCAACGCCCTCACACGCAGTGAAGTCGAGGCCGCCGACCAGCTCTTCATGACCCTCGACCCGACCAGCCGCCGCCTGCGCTTCCCGCGCGAAGGCGAGGTGGTGATCACCGACACGGTGGGCTTCATCTCCGATCTGCCGCAGGACCTGGTGACCGCTTTTCGCGCTACCCTGGAAGAGCTCGCCGACGCCGACCTGCTGCTGCACGTGCTCGACGCCGCTGACGAGCACCTGGAAGCGAAAGAGCACGCCGTCGACGCCCTGCTGGTCGATCTCGAGCTCGAGGCGATTCCGCGCCTGATCGTGCTCAACAAGGCCGACCTGCTGCCGGAGGCCGAGGTCGACGCGCTGCTCGCCCATCACGGCGGTGTGGCGGTCAGCGCGGTCAAGCGCCAGGGGCTGAAGCAGCTGATTGCGGCGGTGGAGGAGGCCTTGGGCAGTGGCCGGCCGCTGATCGAAGATTACGGTGAATCGTCCGCCGAGCGAACTTTTTCCGAGCCGGTCTCGTCTTGAGGGTAGGGGAAGCTGTCGAGCCACCGAATCCGACGGAGGAGCCTGCCATGCGCCAGACGACCGAGAGCCTGAAGAAGAACCGCAGCGTGCCGATTTTTCTCGGCGTGTTCCTCGCCCTTGGCGTCATCATGGTGTGGGAAGCGGCGTCGAGTCACGCCCAATATTCCTGGACTTCGACCACCGACTCGGTCTCGGGTGAGGTGCACAAGATCCGCGTCCGCCGCGGCGACTGGCGGTTGCAAGTGGACTACAAGGGCGATATTCGGGTCTCGGAGGACGATTCCGCCATCGCCTACGTCGGGGCCGATTCGTTTCTCGAGATCGACGAGCGCAGAGACGGCGAGCGCCGACGGCTGATGGCGACCCCGGGGGCCGACGGCGAGCCGGAGCTGGCTTACTTTGTCGACCGCAAACCGGCGGACCTCGATCGCGAGGCACACAAATGGCTGGCAGAGATACTGCCGCGGATCTATCGCACTACCGGCCTCGATGCGGAGGGCCGGGTGACGCGCCTGTTGGCTGCTGGCGGGGTCGACGCGGTGCTGAAGGAGATCGGCCAGATCGGCAGCGACAGTGTCGAGCGGCTCTACCTGGGGCACCTGCTCACCCAGGCCGAGCTCACCACGGCGGAGCTCGAGCGCGTCCTGCGTCGCATCGCACGGGAGGTCGGCTCCGACCACGAGATGCGCCAGATCCTGGCCGCTTTGCCCATGACCACCCTGATCGAAGAATCGACCGCCAACGCGTTCGTGATCGCTGCCGGTACCGTCGGCTCGGATTTCGAGCTGCGCCAGCTGTTGATCGGCTTCCTCGATCGGCCGGACTTCGATCCGGCGGTCTGTGAGGCGTTGATCGATTCGGCCCGCACGATCGGCGGCGACTACGATCTGGCCGAGTTCCTGAGCCGCGTCGTCCGGGTGTATCCGGCCGACCGGCCCTTGCCGATGAGCTATGCCAAAGCGCTGAAGACAATCGGCACAGACTACGAGTTGCGCAAAGCTCTATCCGCCGCTTTGCACCGGGAGGGCCTGCGTCGAGAGGAGCTCGAAGGTCTGCTCGCCGGTGCCGGGACGATCGGCTCCGATCACGACCTGTCGGAGCTTTTGATCGAGCTGGTAGAGACCCGAGGTGGCGATCTGCCGCCAGCGTTCTTCCGCGCCGCCGGCACCATCGGCTCGGACTTCGACCATGCCCGGGTCTTGAACACCATCGTAGCGTTGCCCAACCTGAGTCCCGAGACCCTCGTCGCGACCCTCGAGTCTTCCCTCGGCATCGGCTCCGACCACGAGCTGGGGCAGCTACTCATCCGGCTGGCCGGCGCCTATCCGATCGACGGCGCCCTGCGTCCGGCCTTCGAGCGTGCCGCGGCCTCGGTCGGCTCCGACTACCAGCGCAAACAGGTGTGGGCGGCGGCGGGCGAAGGGTAGGTCGCCTCGCCGAGCGCGTGCAGGATCTGGAGGCGGCCTTCCCGGCAATCCAGCCGATACATGACGAGAATCCGGGCACGGTGGGTGACGAGTCCCTCACGGTTCGTCTCGGCGCCATCCCGGCGGTCTGAAAACCCTGCCGCAGACCCGGGGGTGATCTCAAATGCGTCGTTTGATGTCCTCGAGCTGGCGCCGCAGCGGGCGAATGAGCCAGCGGGCCATGCCGGCGAACTCTTGGCCGTCGCCGGTGAAGTCGTTCAGATCGTCCTCGTTCTTGTGTAACACGGCCTGGGGAAGGGCGAGTTGCTCCGGGGGGAGCTGCTCGATCATCTGGGCCGCCAGCTGGATGTTGTCCCAGCACTTGACCATATCGAGGTACTTTTGCTTCCGCGCCTTGGCCAGAGCCCAGCGATCGAGAGCGAAGACTTCGATCGAGGTCTCTGCCTTCTGTGACGCCTCGGCGTCGGTACGGCGGGCGAAGATGTTGCCCTCCTGGTCGTAGCGGAGGTGCTCCTCCGGCCGGTCTCGGCACGGGTCGAGCAACAGGCGGTAAGGCTCTTCGTCGCCCACGTCGCGGCGATGGTCGAGGACCCTGCCGGCCTCGTCAGCGAGAGGGAACTGATCGAGCTTGCCTGTGGCCTCGTCGGCGAAATCGAGCGCACCACTGGCGTTGCGCTCCAACTGGCGCTTGCTGCGGTTGCAACCAGGGCAGGCGAGGAGCAGGTTGTCCCAGTCGGCCGCCAGCCAGTAGTAGCCTGGCGAGATCCGTTCTTCACCGGTCCCGGGATCGATGCTGCCCTTGGGGCGGAAGTGCTCGATATCGCTTGAAGTCGCTGCCAGGTGGTCGACCTCGCAGTAGGCACATTTGCCGCCGAAGAGCCCGATCAAGGCTTTCTTGACCGCATCGCGGCGGTAGACCTGAAATTTGGGCTTGGGATGGGCGTCAGGGTCTTCGATGTGGGCGATCGCCTTGGCAGTCTCTTTCGACGCCGGGCTGCGGGGGTCTTGAAGATCCAGGTCGAGCGGTTGTTCAACCCGGCTGCGATCGACGTGGATCATGACGAGGGCTTCAGGTAGTCGTCGTACAGTCCGGAGTCTCTCCACGCCTCGAGAACTTGGCTCAGCGCCTCCTGTTTGAGCTCGCCCCGGCTCTTCGGCTCGGGGCTGCGTAGCTGCTCTGCCAACAGCTTGTCGATCACCTCGTACATCAGCTCGTCGCGCAAGCTGTGGCCGAGGTGCTCGCGCTGGCGCAGCTCCTCCTTGAGCTCGTCTCGGCGCTGCTGCTGGCCGTCGTCGAGCTGCGGCATGGACAACAGGCGGTAGTACTCTTCGTAGATCTCTTCGACATCGGACTCCAGGGTCGAGCTCAGACCGAAGAACTCCGAGGCCAGGAGCTGATCGACCCGCAGGTCGTTGGGGTTGGGCAAGTTGGTGATCGCCGAGATCTTGGCGTCGTCGTCGCGCCGCAGGAGCACGGTCTCGGACTCGTAGAGCCCCCGCAGGCACAGGGGCTCGTGGCTGGTGACGATGAACTGGATGTAGGGGAAGACTTCACGGAAGCAGCGGACAATCCTCTTCTTCCATCCGGGGTGCAAGTTGGCGCCGATCTCGTCGATGATCACGATGCCCTGGGCCTCTTCCATCGAGGTCCCCTCGCGAACGAGCATCGACATCAGATCGGCGGCGAGAGCCAGGATCGTGCGGTAACCGTCGCTCAGGTTGGCCAGGGTGGTCGTCTCGTTCTTGAAGTCGATCAACACGCAACGCTCTTCAGGATGGGCCAGGTCGGGCTGAATGGAGTCGCTCGGCTTCAACAGCAGCATCCGGCGTAGGCCGCGAGCCATCAGGTCGAAGGTCGAGCGATCCTTCTCATAGAGGCCGTAGAGCCAGGCGCTGGCGTCGATCAGTGGGAACGACGGTTGGAAGAGGTTGCGGACGCGCACCAGGCCTGGCGAAGCTTCGCTGCGGAGGTCCTGGTCGGGCAGCAGACGGATCGGCCCATAGGCCATCAGATAGGTCCCGGGATCCCCCACATTGCTGCGAAACTCGGAGCTGCCGCGCTCGAAGCCGAGCTCGAAGGGCTCCGCGAATCCGGTCGCCCAGATCTTCACGTGACCCTCGGCGCATTGGCGGATCTGGCCATTCTCCTTGGTGTAGCGCAGGACCCTCTCCGGCCGGATATGCCTGAGCTGGCCGCGGTTCTTGTCGCCCATCAGCGTCAGGGTGATCGCTTGCAGGATGGAGCTCTTGCCCACGGCGTTCTCGCCCAGGAAGAGCAGCCACGGCGCGCGACCCTCACCGGTGGAGCGTGGCACCTCGATGGTCAGCTCGGCGATGTTCTTGAAGTTGCGCAGCTCGATGCGTTCGAGTGCCAGGCGCCGTAGATCGAAGGTCGGGGCGGGTTCGTCGTCGGCGCTCAGCGCTGCGGCCTCAAAGCTGGGACCAGGGACTTCGGTTTCGAGGCTGAAGCTGCGAACGGTCGCGGCGGGAGCCACCGGCGAGACCAGGCGGCGGCGCAGGGCCTCGTCGTCGTCTAGCCATTGTTCGAGGAACTGCCGCCGGATGCCGAGAAAAGGCTCGCCTGAGCCCGAATCGCACAGCTCGACCAGGGCTTGGGCGGTCTCTCGGCCGCGCGGATCGGTTCTATCGGTCGAAGAGCGCTCGGCCCGGGTCCGCGCATAGGCCTGTCGCAGACGCTCGAGGCTCTCATGCCGCCCCTGGCGTAGGCCGTCGCGGTTCAGCTCCAGGATGTCGATCGTCACCTTGCCCCGCTGGCTCCTGGGGCGAATCGTGCCGTCTTCGAGGTACTCCAGGTGCGACTCGGGGTGGCTCCACGGATCGAGCAATAGCGGTTCTTCCGCCTCGAGGTCCGAACCGCGGATCCCCGGCTCGGCTCGGTTGGCCTCGTCGCGGATCGGGAACCAGCTCGCCTTGAAGCGATTGCACCGGGAGCAGATCAATAAGAGGTTGTCCCACTCGAGCGCCAGCCACCAATAGTGGGTGTCGTAGTAGCGCTCCGTGCCGCGAGCCCCGCGCCTCGGTCGATAGTGGTCGAGGTTGCCAGCCAGGGCCACTCGGATCCGAGATTCGCAGAAGGCACACTTGCCACCAAACTGCTCCACGATATCGGCACGGATCGAGTCGAGCAGGGGCTGGAAGCTCTTCCAGTTGTAGCTCGATTGGCGCTTCGCCTCGGTGAGGTCGCCAAAGTAGTCGGCCAGGTGCCGCCGTAGGTCGTCGGCGTCCGCGGAGCCGAGTACGGCTGGGGCAGGTGTCCTCTCGACGTGGATCAAGGTCGGGTCTCTGGTGGGGCTGGTTGTGGTGCTCTCGGGGCTGAGATAACCGAGAAGGAATCACGAGAGAGATTAACGGATCCTGGCGCAGAGGCCAATGGTGGGCGTCGGGTGCTGCCTGGTTGCCGATGGCGCCGGCGGCGGACCGGTAGGCATCTCACGGAGGTCTCTTCAGTCGGTGGCCAATCGGGGCTAGGTTTTCTGTCCGTCGGGAGCGAGTGGCTCACACGGGGGCGCAACAAAGGACGGGGGGCCTTCGAGGGCCCGCCGAAGCGACCCGACAAGGAGCTTGATCAGATGACGAGAGTTCGTTTAACCTTGAGCCGTTGAATTTCGTAACTTGGCGTCGAGCGAA
>JBCCGX010000400.1:0-8348 GCA_039029035.1 Acidobacteriota bacterium
GCGGAAGCCCTGGCGGGTCGGCGACTGGAGACGCGGATCTTGTTAGCGTCCCTCGCCTCCACCCTGGGCGGGCTGGGCTCGGCGGCCTATGCCGCGGCCAACGCGGTGCTCGACGCGCACGCGGTGGCCGGCAGCGGCGCCTGGCGCAGTATCGATTGGGACGTCTGGCAGCACGGCGGCGGCAGTGCACCGCTGACGACGGTGCGCCGCGACTTGGCGGATCTGGCGATGCGTGGTGCCGAAGGGGAAGACGCCTTCCTTCGCGCCCTCGGGCTGCGCGGGGTCGAGCGCATCCTGGTGTCCACGGCGAACTTGCAGGCACGGATGGAGCATGGACGCCGGCGTCTCGAGGGTCGGCGCCACAAGCGGCGCAAGCGGTCGAGCGAGCGCTCGGCAAAGCATCCCCG
Source organism: Acidobacteriota bacterium (assembly GCA_039029035.1). Taxonomy (GTDB): domain Bacteria; phylum Acidobacteriota; class Thermoanaerobaculia; order Multivoradales; family J023; genus JAAELT01. The sequence goes on from JBCCGX010000400.1 coordinate 408, forward strand.
GCCGGCCCTGGCGAACCCGTTCGTCGCTCCCGAGAGCGATCTGGAACGCCAGCTGACGGAGGTCTGGTGCGGCGTGCTGGGCTTCGAGCGCATCGGTACCGAAGACAACTTCTTCGAGCTCGGTGGGGATTCGCTGCTCGCTCTCGAGGTGGTCGAGCGGCTCAACGAAGAGCTCGGAGTGGAGCTGCAGGTCGCCCGTCTCTACCAGGGGCTCACCATCAAGGCCCTGGCCGAAGTCATCGGGCGCTCCGGCGCCGCCGGGCAGGCGCAGCGGCGCGAAGAGCTGACCGAGCGCCGGGCGGCGATGGATCGGCGGCGGCTGTACCAGCGCGCCCGACGCAAGGCGCGGGGAGTCGAGGCCTAGAGCATGAGCGAGACGAACACCACCGGTTCGGAGATCGCCGTGGTCGGCATGGCCTGCCGCTTTCCCGGCGCCCGCACGCCGGAAGAGTTCTGGCGCAATCTGTGCCGGGGCGTGGAGTCGATCCAGCCATTGTCGGAAGAGCAGTTGCGTCGCTCCGGTGTGTCGCAGGCGGATCTCGACGATCCGCGCTATGTCCGGGCGGCGCCGTTGCTGGCCGACTTCGACCGTTTCGACGCCAGCTTCTTCGGCTACAACGCCCTCGAAGCCCGCCTGATGGATCCCCAGCAGCGGCTACTCCTCGAGTGCTCTTGGGAGGCTTTGGAGCGGGCGGGCTACGACCCGGCCACCTATGGTGGTGCGATCGGCGTCTTTGCCGGCACCAAGACCAACACTTATCTCTTCCACCTGGCGTCGCGCCCCGAGCAGCTCGAGTCGATGGACTTCTTGCAGTTGGTCCTGGGCGGCGACCAGGCCATGCTCAGCACCCGCATCTCCTACAAGCTCGATCTCAAGGGGCCGAGCTACGGCCTGCAGACGGCGTGCTCGACCTCACTCGTCGCCGTCCACCTGGCCTGCCAGAGCCTGCTGATCGACGAGTGCCAGATGGCCCTGGCCGGTGGGGTGGCGATCAACGTGCCGCACGAAGTGGGCTACCGCTTCGACGAAGGCGGCATCCTGTCGCCGGACGGGCACTGCCGGCCCTTCGATGCCCAGGCCGCCGGCACCGTCTTCGGCTCCGGCCTCGGTTTCGTGGTGCTCAAGCGCCTCGAAGATGCCCTGGCCGACGGCGACCACATTCACGCGGTGATCCTGGGCTCGGCGACCAACAACGACGGCGCCCACAAGGCGAGCTTCACCGCCCCGAGTGTCGAGGGGCAAACCCGGGTGATTCTCGAAGCCCTGGCTTGTTCCGGCGTCGAGGCCGAATCGATCTCCTACGTCGAAGCCCACGGCACCGGCACGGCGGTGGGCGATCCGATGGAGATTCTGGCCCTGAGCGAGGCCTACAGCTCGACCACCGATCGCCGTGGTTTCTGCGCCGTCGGCTCGGTGAAGTCGAACGTCGGCCATCTCGACGCCGCGGCCGGTATCTCGAGTCTGATCAAGACGGTCCTGGCGCTGGAGCATGGCGAGCTGCCACCGACTCTGCACTACGATCAGCCGAATCCGCGCATCGATTTTGCCGCCAGTCCCTTCTACGTGCAGTCCGAGCGGACACCGTGGCCCGAGCGTGGCGGTCCTCGACGCGCGGCAGTGAGCTCCCTCGGTTTTGGCGGCACCAACGCCCATCTCATTTTGCAGCAAGCTCCAGCCGCCAACCCTGCGGTCGCAGGTGCGCCCCGGCAGGAGGCGTCCTGGCAGTTGTTGACGCTCAGTGGTCGCACTCTGGCGGCGCTCGACGCCGCTGGGACTGGCCTGGCGGACCATCTCGACGCCCATTCCGAGGTCGATCTCGCCGATGCCGCCTATACCCTGAAGATCGGCCGACAAGCCTTCGTTAGGCGGCGTGTCGTGGTCTGCCGTGAGGGCGGCGACGCAGCGCGCCTGCTGCGGGGCGAGTCGGTGGAGGGCGGCCTACGCTACGAAGCGGCAGCACCCGAAGGATCGCAGCGACCGATCTTCCTCTTCCCGGGGCAAGGGTCTCAATACGTCGGCATGGGCCAGGACCTCTACCGACGTGAAGCCGTCTTTCGCCGCGAAGTGGACCGCTTCTGCGAGGTGCTGCGGCCCGAGCTGAATTGTGACCTGCGCGAGCTGCTGTACCCCGATCACTTCCCCGGCAGGGCAGACGACGTGCCAGCCGCCGAGCGCTTGACCGAGACGCGCTACGCCCAACCGGCTCTCTTCGTCGTCGAGCTCGCTTTGGCGCGGCTGTGGATGAGCTGGGGGGTGACGCCGCGGGCGATGCTCGGGCATTCTCTGGGCGAGTACGTCGCGGCCTGCCTGGCCGAGGTGCTCACGGTCGACGAAGCCCTGGCGCTGGTCGCGATCCGCGGTCGCTTAATGCAGGAGCTGCCGCGTGGGGCCATGGTGGCGGTGGCGGCGTCGGAAGAGGAGCTGCAGGCTCATCTCGGCGACGACCTCGCCTTGGCAGTAATCAACGGGCCCCAGCGCTCGGTGGTGGCGGGGCCGGAGGCCGCGATCAACGATTTCAGCCAGCGGATGACGGACCAGGGCTCGAAAGTCCGCCGGCTCCACACCTCCCATGCCTTCCACTCGCCGATGATGGAGCCCATTCTCGAGCCTTTCGCGCAGCGCTTGCGAGAGGTCAGATGGCAGGCCCCGCGCATCCCCTACGTGTCGAATCTCACCGGTCACTGGATTCGACCTGAAGAGGCCATGGACGCGGACTATTGGGTCCGTCACCTCCGCCACACCGTGCGCTTCGCGGACGGTTTGACGGTCCTGTTCGAAGAGCCTGGCGGAGCACTTCTCGAGGTGGGACCTGGAAATACGCTGAGCGCTCTGGCAAGGCGCCATCCGTCCTATGGCGAGGCATCGACGATTGCCTCCATGCGCCACGCCTCCGACCGCCGCCCCGACCTGGCCACACTGCTGGCGGCCCAGGGGCAGCTATGGCTCGCCGGCGTGCCGATCGATTGGCAGGCGGTCTATGCCGGTGAGACCCGTCGTCGAGTGCCCTTGCCGACCTACCCCTTCGATCGGCGGCGCCATTGGATCGATCTTGCGGAAGCACCACCGCGCGCGGTAGCGGCACCGACCAAGAACGAGGCGGTAGAGGATTGGCTCTACCGTTCGGTTTGGGCACCAGCCGAGCCTCCGGCCGAAGCGCCCTCCTCCGAGGCGCGCCGGTGGCTGTTGCTGATCGATGAAGATGGCATCGGAGCCACCCTCGCCGAAAACCTCGAAGCCCGCGGTGAAGAGATCGTTCGCGTGGCCGCCGGCGATGCCGCTGTGGCGCTCGACGACGGCTCGTTCCGTATCGATCCGGCGTCCGAGGATGACTATGGCTGGCTGCTGCGCCGGTTGTCCGAGTCGGCTCGCCAGCCGCAGAACATCGTGCACCTGTGGAGCCTGTCTGCCACGGCCGAAGATGGGCCGGCGATCGCCGACGACCTGAAGGCGGACTTCGATCGCCAGCAAGCCCCTGTTTTCTACAGCGTGCTTTTCCTTGCCCGCGCCCTAGTACGAGACAGCGCCTCGATGCATCTCGACATCGTCACCGCGGACGTGTATCCGGTTCGCGGGACCGAATCGCTCTCCCCCCATCGCGCAACGGTTCTCGGGCCTTGCCTGGTGCTGTCGCAGGAGTATCCCAACGTCACCTGTCGACAGATCGATCTGACCCTCGAAGCTGCTGAGTCCATCGCGCTGGCGGCCCAGGTGACGACCGAGCTGCTCGCTGACGCTCGTTCGACGGCCGAGAGTGGCCCACAAGTCGCCTATCGCGATGGCCAGCGCTGGATCCGCCGCTTCGAGTCGGCGGCGCTGCCTGCCGCCGACCAGGCCTCGAGGCTGCGATCTCGCGGCGTCTATCTCATCACCGGAGGCCTGGGCCTGGTGGGCTCGACCCTGGCGACCGAGCTGGCCAGCGCCGCTGAGGCCAGGCTGGCCCTGGTGGGTCGCACCGAGCTGCCCCCACGGGACGATTGGCGGGCCTTCATCGAAGAGCACGGTGGTGATCATCCGGTGAGCCGCAAGATCTCCACCGTGACCGCGCTCGAACAGGCCGGTGGCGAGGTGCTGGTGCTCGCCGCCGATGTCACGGACCTCGAGGCGATGCGCCAGGCGGTTACCGAGACTCGCCGCCACTTCGGTGCCCTGCACGGTGTTTTGCACGCTGCCGGCGAGGCGAGCGGGCCCGCCTTCCAAGCCATTCCGCGCAGCGGCCGCGAAGAGTGCGCGGCGCACTTCGGACCCAAGGTGCTCGGTGCCTTGGTGCTCGAGCGCGTTCTGACCGAAGGGGCAGAGTCGGACGAGCTCGATTTCGTGCTCTTGAACTCCTCCCTGTCGGCCGTCCTCGGTGGCTTGGGCAACGTCGCCTACACCGCGGCCAACGCCTTTCTGGACACCCTGGCCGCCGCCCGGAATAGCAGCGGCGGCACCGCCTGGCTCAGCGTCGATTGGGATGCCTGGCTCGATGCCGACGGGCTGGGGTCGGACGCAGCTGACGCGGTCGACGTGGGTGCCGCCCTGCAGGAGCTGTCGATCGAGCCGACCCAAGGGGGCGAATTCTTCCGCCGCCTCCTCGCCGCACCGCCCGAGAGCCCTTGGATCGTCTCGACCGGCGACCTGCAGCAACGGCTGGCGCAGTGGGTTCTGCGGCCGCTGCGACAGGCCGCGTCGTCGTCACAGCGGGCGACAGATCGATCCCCGCTCAGCGCCGGCGAGTTGGAGAACCAGATCGTCGACATCTGGCGCAGTGTTCTCGACCTGGAGACGATGGGGCGGGACGAGAACTTCTTCGACCTCGGCGGCAATTCGCTCAGCGGCATGCAGCTGGTGGGGGAGATCGAGCGTCGCCTCGGAGTGCAGGTCGCCCCGGTGGCTCTGTTCGAGGCACCAACGGTCCGTGCCCTGACCCACAAGCTCTTGGGCGAGCTCGGCGAGGCGGGCGGCGACGAGACGGCTTCATCGACCGAAGCCGGCGCGCAGAGCCCGGATCGGACGTCAGACGACGGCGAAGACCTCGTTGGGGACGAGGGCGACGCGATTGCCGTGGTCGGCATGGCCTGCCGCTTCCCGGGGGCCGACAGCGTCGAAGCTTACTGGCGCAACCTGCGCGACGGGGTCGAGTCGATCACCTTCTTCGACGACGATCAGCTGTCGGCGGTCGATCCGCAGCTCCTCGACGATCCGGCCTACGTCAAGGCACGGCCGGTGTTGGACGACGCCGAGTGCTTCGATGCCGCTCTCTTCGGCTATTCACCGCGCGAGGCGGAGCGTATGGATCCGCAACACCGGGTTTTCCTGGAGCTCGCCTGGGAGGCGCTGGAGAACGCCGGGCACGACCCCGCACGGCACAAGGAGGCGATCGGCGTCTTCGCCGGCGCGGCGATCAGCACCTACCTGTTCAATCTCCACGCCGCCGGCGAAGTCGACCCGGAAGATCCGCTACAGACGGTGGTCGGCAACGACAAGGACTCCTTGACCACGAGTGTGTCCTATAAGCTCGATCTCAAGGGGCCGAGCATCGCGGTGCAGAGCTTCTGCTCGACCTCCCTGGTGGCGGTGCATCTGGCGGTGCGCAGCCTGCGAGCGGGGGAGTGCCGCATGGCGCTGGCGGGCGGCGTGTCGGTCGCCGTGCCGCAGGCTACGGGCTACCGTTTTCAGGAGGGTGGCATCCTGTCCCCGGATGGTCACTGTCGCCCCTTCGATGCGGCGGCCAACGGCACCTTGTTCGGTAACGGTGCCGGGATCGTCGCGCTCAAACGGCTGCGCGACGCCATCGCCGACGGGGATCGGGTCTACGCCTTGGTTCGCGGTACGGCGATCAACAACGACGGCTCGCTCAAGGTGGGGTATACCGCGCCGAGTGTCAGTGGCCAGGCCGACGTCGTGACCAGGGCGCTGGCCGATGCCGGAGTGAGCCCCGAGACCATCGGCTACGTCGAGGCCCACGGCACCGGCACTGACATGGGCGATCCGGTGGAGGTCGCGGCGTTAACCCAGGCTTTCAACCCAACGCAGGGCGAGAGCCGTGAGCCCGGATGGTGTGCCCTGGGCTCGGTCAAAGGCAATGTCGGGCACCTCGACCGGGCGGCGGGTGTCGCCAGCCTGATCAAGGCGATCTTGACCCTCGACCGGCAGGAGATACCGCCGTCGCTGCACTTCGAAAATCCCAATCCGAAGATCGATTTCGACCGCAGCCCCTTCTTTGTCAATGCCGAGCTGCGGCCATGGCAGACCAACGGTCGGCCGCGACGCGCCGGCGTCAGCGCCCTGGGCTTCGGCGGTACCAATGCCCATGTGGTCCTCGAAGAGGCGCCCGGTTCGGCGGCGTCGGAGCCGTCGGCTCGGGGCAGCGAGCTGCTGGTCCTGTCGGCGGCGAGCGAGGGGGTGCTCGACCAGGCCGCGGATCGCCTGGCGACATTCCTCGAAGAGCGACCGGAGACGCCTCTGGGGGACGTGGCTTTCAGCCTGCAGGTCGGTCGTCGCGAGCTCGACCACCGCCAGGCTTGGGTGTGCACTGACACCGCTGATGCGGTGGCCAAGCTGCGGGCGTCGCGCCGGCCGTCCAAGACCGAAGGCGGTCAGCGGCCGGTCGTCTTTCTCTTTCCCGGCCAGGGGGCACAGTACCTCCACATGGGTGCCGAGCTCTATCGGTGCGAGCGGACCTTCCGCCGCGAGCTCGATCGTTGCGCCGAGATCCTCGAGCCCCACCTCGAAGTCGATCTGCGCCACCTGCTGTACCCCGAAGCGCCGGACGACGACGCCGAGATGCGTCTCGCTCAGACCCGCTTCGCCCAACCCGCTCTGTTCGCGGTGGAGTACGCCCTGGCGCGGCTGTGGATGGAATGGGGTGTCGAGCCCGAAGCGATGTTGGGCCATTCGATTGGCGAGTACGTGGCGGCCTGCCTGGCCGGCGTCTTCACTCTCGAAGACGCCCTGGCCCTGGTAGCGGCTCGCGGGCGACTGATGCAGGCGCAGCCGGGTGGCTCGATGTTGGCGGTTTCGTTACCGGAGGCCGAGACGGTAGAGCTACTCGACCTGGCCGGACTCTCCCTGGCAGCGGTCAACGCCCGGGATCGCTGCGTGGTCGCCGGGGCCGACGCGCTGATCGAGCAACTCGCGGCGCAGCTGACGGAGCGTGGCGTGGCGCATCGCGGACTCCATACGTCCCATGCCTTCCACTCGTCGATGCTCGAACCGGCGGTGGAGCCCTTCTGTGACGCGGTGCATGGCATCGATCGAAGCCAGCCAGGTCGACGGTTCATCTCGTGCGTCACCGGGACTTGGATCGAGGCCTCGCAGATCGAAGATCCCGGCTACTGGGGGAGCCAGCTGCGCCAGACCGTGCGCTTCGCTGACGGGATCGAAACCCTGTGCCAGGGCTCCCCGGCCCCAATCCTGCTGGAAGTCGGGCCGGGTAATGGCCTGAGTCGACTGATCGGTCGCCACCTGGCGGCACGACGGGATGACGAAGGTGGGGTTGATCTGCCGCCAGCGACCACCGTCGCTTCCATGCGCCACCCGAAAGAGCAGACCTCCGACGTGGCCGTGGTGCAGCAGGCCCTCGGCCGCCTATGGCTCGCCGGCCAGACGATCGATTGGGAAGGTGTCCATGGACCGGGTCATCCTCGGCGAGTCAGCTTGCCGACCTATCCCTTCGAACGCCAGCGTTTCTGGATCGAGGCCGACTCCGCCGACCCGACGGGGCTACGCGCCGGGCGCTATCCGTCGCAGTGGCTCTTTACACCCTCCTGGAGAAGGACCCAGTCGCCGAAGCCAGTCGAGGTCCCAAGCGACCAGCCCGATGCTTGGCTAGTGCTCAGCGATGGCGGGGAGCTTGGCGACGCCCTGTCGCGATCCCTGGCCGAGCTTCAGGCGGTGAAGGGAGGGCAAGTTACGGTCGCTTTGGCCGGCGAGCGGTTCGCCGCCAGGGACAGCTCGAC
>JBCCGX010000401.1:0-8322 GCA_039029035.1 Acidobacteriota bacterium
ATCTGCCCCTACTGCGACTTTGCCGTCCTGGTCGGTGGCGAGGCCAAGCGCCATCGCTTCGTCGACGCCCTGCTGCGCGAGATCGCCCTCTATGCTGCGAACGACTTCGCACCGGTCGACACGATCTACTTCGGTGGTGGCACGCCGTCTCTGCTCGAGGTGGAGGATCTCGCGCGCATCCTGGACAGCGTGCGGTCGACGTTTGCGCCGCTGCCCGACACTCGGATCACCCTCGAAGCCAACCCGGAAGATATCGACCCGGGCCGCCTCGCCGACTGGCGCCAGCTCGGTGTCGGCACACTCAGTCTCGGCATTCAGAGCTTCGACGATGCCGAGCTGCGCTTTCTCGGGCGACGCCACGACGCAGCCGCGGCAACGAAGAGCCTCGAGCTCAGCCTGGCGGCAGGCTTCGACACCGTCTCGGTGGACTTGATCTACGGCCTGCCGCAACAGACCGAGGCCGCTTTGCGGCGCAACCTGGCCCACATCGCAAAGCTCCAACCGCAGCACCTCTCGGGCTACGAGCTCGAGATCCATCCGCGAACCACCTTCGGCAAATGCCACCAGCGCGGCGACCTGCAAGAGCTCAGCGAGAGCCGCCAAGCGGCGCTCTTCCGCCTCACCCACGAAGTGCTCTCCGGCGCTGGCTACATGGCCTATGAAGTCTCCAACTTCGCCAGCGACCCGCAGCATCGCTCACGCCACAACCGCAAGTACTGGCGCCATGTGCCCTACCTCGGCCTCGGACCCTCGGCCCATTCGTTCGATGGCCAGCGCCGGTGGTGGAACGAGCGCCTGCTACCCCACTGGCAGCGGGCTTTGAAAGAAGGCCGCAAGCCGCTGGCCGGTCACGAGACCCTCCGGCGCCGCGACCTCGCACTGGAAGCCCTGATGCTCGGCCTGCGAACGACGGAAGGGGTCGACCTCGAACGGGTCGAAGCCCTGGGGGGTGTCGACCTCGAGCGCCACAACCGCCGCCTGATCGAACGCTCGATCCGCTGCGGGTTCCTGCGCCGCGAAGAAAGCTTCTTACGCCCTACGGTGGAAGGTCTGGCGGTCGCCGACGGTCTGGCAGCGGAGTTCGAGCTGGCGGATCAGAGCCCATTGGGCTCGATTGGAGCGCCGCACTCCGTGACCCGGGATTAAAAAATCCCAGACTACGGCCTAGCGCTCCTACGGGGCGACTGTCCCAGCGGGACAGCAGAACGTTCCTGGGGTTCAAACCTCGGGAACGCTCGAGGTCACGTCCCCATCTCGTCGTTGTTGACCAGATCGATGACGATACAGGTGGCCAGGATGGCGACATCGTCTTCGCCGTCGATCACATCGATGGCGTAAGTATCCGTCCAGGACCACCTCTTCTTAGAGACGGTGGCGACGGTTCGCCCGCCACGCTCGAAGACGTACTCGTGATCCCAAAACGAGCCGGTGATGGTGTAGTCGTTCGGCCCGGGCACATCGAGAGTGAAGTGTCTCTTGAACCAGGAGAATTCCCTGATCACCTCGGCAAACTGCACGCCGTCACGGTAGATCTCGAACGTCGGCCTCCACTTCATCAGGCGTTGCGAGATGTAGGCCACCTCATAGTGGCTCATATCCTGCAGCCTGAGCTTGTGGCCCCACGAGAACGCCTCGCCGAGGACCCGGAAGGCATCCTGCTCGTCAGCGTCCTTGATGGTGAACTCCCCTCCCAGGGACCAGAATTTCTGCTTGATGAGATATCTCAGATCAGGTCTCCTCTCCAGTTGGTTTCAGGAGGCTCTACGGGCTGGCCTCGGCGCCTATTCGGACGTTTTCTCCGGACACCTACTCTGGTTCCGATATCCGAGATAAGCTTCCGCGGCGATGGGCCATTCCGAGACAACCAACGCGGCCGACGGCGCCTTCGCCGACGACTTGCGCCAAGTCTCGCTCTTCCAGGATCTGGACGAGGGTGAGCTGCGACGCCTCGGTAGGAAGTTCGTCGAGATGGAGGTGCCGCGACACACGATCATCGCCCGTGAGGGCGATGAGACGGTCGGCTTCTATGTCGTGCGCTCGGGTGCGGTGGCGGTGTTTCGCGAGGCGGTCGGCAAGCCGGTGATGCTGTTGGCACGCCTGCGACGCGGCGAGTTCTTCGGCGAGCTCGGCATCTTTGGCGAGGGCAAGCACATGGCTTCGGTGCGCGCCTCCGAAGAGAGCCGGATCTTGCGTATCGCGCGCCAGGACTTACTCGAGTTCTTCGCCCAACAGCCGGAGATCGAGCAGAAGCTGCGCCTCGCCGCGGCGCGCCGGCATCTCGGCCACGTGACCGCCTTTCTGGATCTCGGGCGCCGTCGCGAAGTGCGCATCCACCTCGGTCAATCGGCGCAGCTCGAAGTCGCCCCGGGCGATGTCCGCCGGGTGGTGCTGGAGAACCTGTCGCTGGATGGTCTGTCGCTGACCGGCGCGCCCGAGTCTTGGCAAACCGGTCGCTCCGTGTCGTTCGGCCTCGGCCTACGTGAGGGGCAGTTGCAGCTCAAGGGCAGAATCGTCTGGCGAGCCGAAGAGACCGTCGGCATGGCATTCGAGAAGCTCACGCCGAATCACGATACGGTGATCCAGATGGCGATCCGGGTGGCGCTCGAGCTGCGCAAGTACGGCTCGCAGTAGGTGCCCGCGGCAAGACGGCCTTGCGGAAAAACGGCCTTGCGACAAACGGCCTTGCGGCAAAACGGCCCGACCGGCTCCCCGGCCGGGCCCTACCTGCTACCCGATACGGGGCGCTAGGCGCCGCCGTCCGGATCCATGCCAGGACCGCGCCCGGCACAGATCCCCGACGCCGTGCTCACGGCGATGGGCTCCCGTCGGGATCCATCGTGCCGCCGCGGCCGGCGTAAACATTCGTCAGGACTTGCATCGCCTACGGGCTCCCGTCGGGATCCATCAGGCTACCGCGTCCCCCGCGGACTGTGGTTTGGATCGGCATGGTTTGACCTTTCGTCAGAGTTGCTTCGAATCGGCTAACCGTCGGGATCGACACCGCAGCCGTGGCCCGAACGGATCGTTGTCAGGACTTGCATGGTGTACCTTTCGTCGGATCGAACCGGCTAGCTGTCGGGATCGACCGCGCAGCCGCGGCCCGAACGAATCGTTGTCAAGACTTGCATGATCTTCCTTTCGTTGAGGTTTCGATGATCGGTGCCGCCGGATCATCAGCCGTTCGGATCGAGCGCTACGCCCCATCCGGAACGGATCGCAGTAGTGAGCTGCATCGCTTCTCCTTTCGGGTTGAGTTTGTTGGATCAGCTTGGCCTAGGCTGGGAAAGATCAGCCGTTGGGGTCGATGTACATGCCGGCACCGGCATGGATCGAGGATCTGCTCTGCATCGCTGCTCCTTTGCGGTCGTTGGCTCGTTGCGACGGCTAGCGAGCAACGCCAGACTAGGAGGGCGCGGTGCAAGCCGTGCCGTCTCTTGAGGCGCTTTTAGATTTCTTTAGACGCCTTGAGGTGAACCCTCAGCCAGCGCAACCGTAGGACGGATATGGCCGGAGACCCATCGTCCCCCTCGCCCAGCGTCGCTGGCGCCCGTGCACCGAGATCGCCCAGGGAGAGCTCAGATGCCTGGGCGCCCCGGATCGATACGCTGCGCCGCCATCTCGTTTTCGGCCCGTTTCGGATCGATCGTTTCCAGAGGATCGTCCTGCGAGACGGCGAGCGCGTCTCCCTACCGCCTCGGGCATTCGATCTACTGCTGGCCCTGGCCGAATCCGGTGGCCGCGTTCTCGGCCGGGACGAGCTCATTCGCCAGGTGTGGGCCGACGCCCACGTCATCGACGCCAACCTCACCCAGACCGTCTCTGTGCTGCGGCGAGCTCTGGGGGAAGAGCCCAAGGATCACCGCTACATCGTCACCGTGCCGGGACGGGGCTATCAGTTCGTCTCTCGCGTCCGGGTCGCGGATCCGGACCAGGCATCGGTGAGGCCGCCGAAATCCCCCGTAGCCGAACCCCAGGGACATCGCACTCGCCGATGGACATCATGGCTGGCGATCGCAGTCCTCGTGCTGATCGGCGGCGGCCTGACCGGCTATCGGCCAAGCATCGATTCAGAGATCTCGACAGTCGAGCTTCTCGGGACGTCTGGGCTGGCTGGCGAACCCAGGCTATCCGACCAACAAGCGACCCAGCTCTACATGGAGGGGCTCGACGCGCTGCAAGCCTATGATCCGCAGCGCGCCGGCGAGCTCTTGCGCCGTGCGATTGGCCTCGAGCCCGAGTCGCCACTGCTCCACGCCGCCCTGGCCCGCGTCCAGAGTCTCCTGGGTCAGCATGCGGCGGCGCGCCGCTCGGTGCAACGAGCGCAGGAGTTGGCCTACTCACTGGATCGCGAGGATCGCCTGGCGATCGAAGCCTTACACCGTGGGACGCGAGATGCCTGGCACGACGCCGTGCGATTGTCGGCCGCGCTGTGGACCTTCTTTCCCGACAATCCCGAGTACGGTCTGCGTCTCGCCGCCGCCCAGGTCCGCAACGGTGACGTGGCGGCCGCTGGAACGACCTTAGGCGAGCTGCGTCGCTTGCCGGCGCCGGTCCCCAGCGATCCACGGCTCGATTTGCTCGCTGCCCAGATCGCCGAGCTCGGAGGTGATGCTCGCATCAGCCTGGACGCGGCGGAGCGGGCCGTCGCAGCGGCCGAGCAGCACGGGGCTCGGCTGCTCTTGGCAGACGCTCTGGTCCTGGCTGGCAGCGCCTACCAGGACCAGGGTCGGAACGACGCAGCAGCTGCGAGCTTCGAGCGCGCCCGCGCGACTTACCGTGCTCTGGGCGTGCCACGGGGAGCTGCCGGCAGCACCGCCCGGCTGGGCCTTCTCCTCGCTGCCCGAGGGCAGCCCGACAAGGCCGAGCACGAGCTCGATACAGCGCTGGCGCTCACTCGCCGGATCGGCGACCGTCACCTCGAAGCTTGGGTGCTAAACCACCTGGGCACACTGCACTACGGTCGCGGTCAGCTCGAAAAGGCCGAGGCGACCTACCGCCAGGCACTGCAGATCAGTCGCGCAACGGACAATCAGCTGACCGCGGCCGATCTGAGCAGCAACCTCGGCATGCTCGCCTACCAGCGAGGCAACGACGTCGAGGCCGAGCGCTTCTACCTCGACGCCCTCACCGTCTACCGTCAGATCGCTCCCGAACGGCGTATCGGCACCGAAAACAACCTGGCCATCCTCTACCGTGATCGTGGCGCCCTCGAGCGCGCCCGTCTTCTCTGGGAGGAGGTCCTGGTCGGTGCCGCCAACAGCGGCTTCGTCCGCGGCCAGGCCTGGACTCTGACCAACATCGGCCTGGTGCTGCTCGACGCGGGCGATCTGCGCCAGGCGCAACAGCGACTGCAGGCGGCAGAGTCGATCTGGCAATGCCTGGAGAGCCCGCGCGGCGAGAGCGACACCCTGCGCGCCCTGGGCGAAGTCCACCTCGCTGCAGGTCACGCCGACCTCGCGCGACCTCTCTTCGACCAGGCAGCTGACGTGGCCGAGTCGCGCGGCGAATCGGTCGCGGTGGCCATCGCTCGCGTACGCCTGGCCCAGCTTGCTCTCGACGAGAAGGCCTACGATACCAGCGAGCACCTGGCGAAGGCGTCTCTCGACGTGTTTCGGCAGGCCGACGAGCTGACGGGTAGTACCACGGCCTTGTGCGTTCTGACCCGAGTCGCTCTGGCCCGCGATGATCTGGCGGCGGCCGAGGCCTGGCTGGGCCAAATCGAGCCCCAGCTCGCCGCGACCGATCTGCGGCTGCAGCGTGCCATCGCCCGTGCCCAACTGCAGGCTGCTGCCGGGCGCCCGAGCGACGCCGCTGCCACCCTCACCGGCGGCCTCGCCCTACTCCCTGCCGACGGCTTCCCGCGCCTCCGCCTGGAGGCCGAGCTGGTCCGTGCGACGATCGAGCAGCTGGCGGGTCACGCCCCGGCCGCCCTCGAGCGACGCGCAGCCGTCGCGGCCGAAGCCAAGAGACTGGGCTTCGGTCGCCTCGAGCGCATCGCTGGCTGAGCCCCTGCAGCGCAACGCCACAGGGGCCGGGTTAGTTCGCTCAGACGCCGGCGGTCAAACCGGTGGTCAGCAGCATGGTCTGCGGATCCAGCAGGATGTGCAGATCCTCGTCGAGCATCTGCTTGTGGTCCTTCAACACGTGCAGTCTGACCTTGGCATCGTGGGAGTCGAGCCGGAAGGCGAGATCAGTGAGATCTTCCAGCTGGTTCGCCGGCGGCGGTAGATGGCCGGGCTCGCCCTGCGGGCCTTCGCGATGGGTTTGGCAGGTCATCCACAGCTCGGCGTCGACCTCGGCGGCGAGGCCTTTGACCGCCTCGACCTTGGCCGGATCGATCTCTTTGCCCTCGACATCGATGTCGTCGAGGAGGATGACCTGGGGAGTGAAGTGCATGACGTCACGCAACAGCTCCAGGCCGTGGCGCATGCGTTCGATCGAAAACGCCCCGCCGACGTAGGTGTGGATATGACGTCGGCGCTCGACGGCGATCTGGATCGCCGGGGCGTGGCCGAGTTTGTTCTCGCGCCGCAGAAGCTCGAGCAGCAAGTCGTCGTACCAGGTGCGGACCTTGTCGACGGTGCTTTCGAGAGAGACGTGGAGAACCCGCTGGCCCGCCAGCAGGGCATCGATGCCAAGGCCGACCAGGAAGGCAGTCTTGCCGACACCGGCCCGCGACATGATCAGGCCGAGGTGGCCCGGTCCAGGGCCGGGATGGCCATCGCGCTCGAGGAGCTTACGGGGCGAGCGGCGCAGCTCGATCATCAGTCGTTCGGTCATTAGTCGTCCTCCTCGGCCACCTGGCCGCCATAAGTCTTGAGAAGCTCTTCCTTCACCTCACGCGGTGCCGGGCCATACTTCGAGAACTCCATGGTGAATTCGGCCTTGCCTTGAGTCTCAGAGCGCAGGTGCGTCGAGTAGCCGAACATCTCGGCTAGGGGTACCTCGGCCTCGACGCGCGCGAAGCCGGCATCCTCGGTGGAGCCGAGGACATTGCCCCGGCGTTGCATCAGAGTGCGGTAGATCGCGCCCTGAAACTCGCCGGGCCCCTCGACCGAGACTTTCATCACCGGCTCGAGAATTTGCGGCTTGGCCTTGGGATAGGCCTGGCGGAAGGCGGCGCGGGAGGCGACCATGAAGGCCATGTCCGAGGAGTCGACGGAGTGCGAGTTACCATCGACCAGGACCGCTTTGATACCGACCACGGGGAAGCCGATCAGGCGCCCTTTCTCCATGGCGCTGCGAAAGCCCTTGTCGCAGGCGGGGACGTACTCGGTGGGAATCCGGCCGCCGCGAATCTCGTCGACAAACTCGTAATCGCCCTCGCCGAGGGGTTCGAGATAACCCGCGACCTTGGCGTATTGGCCCGAGCCACCGGTCTGCTTCTTGTGCGTGTAATCGAACTCTGCCCTGCGGGAGATCGCCTCGCGGTAGGCGACCTGCGGCGCGCCGGTCTCGACCTCGGCCTTGTACTCGCGCAGCATGCGCTCGACGTAGACCTCTAAGTGGAGCTCGCCCATACCGGAGATCACCGTCTCACCGCTCTCCGGATCGAGGTGGACCCGGAAGGTGGGATCTTCCTTGGTGAACCGCTGCAGGGCCTTGGACATGTTGTCCTGGGCCTTGGAGTCGACCGGCGACACCGACAGCGAGATCACCGGATCGGGGACGTGCATCGAGGTCATTGCCAGTCGCGGACCATTACCGACGAAAGTCTCGCCAGAGTGGCAGTCGATACCGAAGAGACCGGCGATATCGCCCGCCTGGGCCTCGGTGATGTCTTCCATCTTGTCGGCGTGGATACGGACCAGGCGACCGATCTTGGTCTTCTTGCCCGAGCTGGCGCGGTACACCGTATCGCCCTTGGCCAGGGTGCCCTGGTAGACGCGCATGAAAGTCAGCTGACCGTAGCGCCCCTCGTCGAGCTTGAAGGCGTAGGCGACGGTCTGCTTCTCGGGATCCGACTCGAGGGTCACGGATGCTTCGTCACTGTCGAGATCAACCGCCTCGATCGGCACGTCGGGCGGGCTTGGGAGGTAGCGATTCACCGCGTCGAGCAGCGGCTGTACGCCCTTGTTCTTGTAAGCCGAGCCCATCAGCACCGGGGTCATCTCGAGCGACAGGACACCGTTACGGATCGCTTCGTAGATCATCTCCGGGGTGGCGGCGTCTTCCAACGCTGCTTCCAAAAGCTCGTCGGAGAACAGACTGGCGGCATCGAGCAGCTCGGCACGCAGCTCTTCGGCGCGCTCCTGCAGCTCGGCTGGGATCTCGCCTTCTTCGATGACCTCGCCGTTCTCACCGCGGAAGTAGATCGCCTTC
>JBCCGX010000402.1:0-8299 GCA_039029035.1 Acidobacteriota bacterium
ACTTCAGCTGGTGATCAATTTCAACAACGACATTGGCGAGTCCTGGGAGTACTCCGACACCGACTTCTTTCCCATCGAGATCTCCAACGTGGCCTACAAGCTCGGCGTCAACTACGTGGTGTACGCCATGACCCACTGACCCGTTGGCCAATGATCGACCGACCCACCGACCTAGAGCGTACTGCAGCATACCGAAAGGCGATATGACTACGGAAACCGAACTTGCCGATCCCGCAGAACCCACGCCGGCAGCCGACGCGGCGTCGGACATCGAGCTCGCCGAGCGCCTCGTCAGCGACCGCGACCGGATCCTCGCCGAGGTGCGCAAGCGGATCGTCGGCCAGGACGAAGTGATCGAGCAGATCCTGCTCACCCTCTTCGCCGGTGGCAACAGCTTGATCGTCGGCGTGCCAGGCCTGGCCAAGACCTTGCTGATCCGCACCGTGGCCAGGGTGCTCGATCTCGACTTTTCGCGCATTCAGTTCACCCCCGACCTGATGCCATCCGACATCGTCGGGACCGACCTGATCCAGGAAGATCCGGCGAAGGGGCAGCGGCGCATGGAGTTCCTGCGAGGACCGGTGTTCAGCAACATCGTGCTGGCAGACGAGATCAATCGCACCCCACCCAAAACCCAGGCTGCCTTGCTCGAGGCGATGCAGGAGCATCGGGTCACGGTGCAAGGACGGACCTACGAGCTGAGCCAGCCCTTCCATGTCTTCGCCACCCAAAACCCGATCGAGCTCGAAGGCACCTACCCGCTGCCGGAGGCCCAGCTCGATCGTTTCATGTTCCACATCCGCATCGATCACCCGCCGGAAGACGAAGAGCTCGAGGTGGTTCGGCGCACCACGGCGGTGCTCGGGGACGATTTAGAGCACGCTGTCGATGGGCCGACTTTGATCACCTTCCAGCGCCTGGTGCGCCAGGTGCCGGTGCCCGACCATGTGCTGCGCTACGCCCTCACCCTGGTGCGGCAGTCGCGGCCGGGGGAGCCGGGTAGTGACGAGCAGGTGCGCCGGTCGGTGGCCTACGGCGCCTCGGTCCGGGCGGCCCAATACCTAGTTCTGGGTGGCAAGGCGCGGGCCTTGCTGCGCGGCCGTCACCATGTGACAGTGGACGATATTCGCGCGCTGGCCCATCCGGTGCTACGCCACCGGGTGTTGACCAACTTCCACGCCGAATCCGAGGGCATCTCTTCGGACGACCTCGTCGACCGCTTGTTGGAGACGGTGGCACCGCCGTCGTCGGGCCTGTGAAGGCGGGCTTTTGAACGGCGCTGTCAGATCCCGTCCGAACGGCGGGGCTCGGTTTGTCGATCCGCGGGTCCTGGCACGGATCGACCGGCTCGATCTCATCGCACGCACCGTGGTCGATGGCTTCATGGCGGGGCTGCATCCGTCGCCGCACCTCGGTCTGTCGACCGACTTCGCCGAGCACCGCCCCTACATGCCGGGCGACGACGTGCGGCGGGTCGATTGGCGTCTCTATGGGCGGACCGATCGGCTCTACCTCAAGGAGTTCGAGGCCGAGACCAATGCCGATGTCCTGCTGTTGATCGATATCTCGGCGTCGATGGATTGGGGAGCGGGACAAGGGGCCGGGACGGACGCGGTGACGAAGCTGGACTACGGGCGGTACCTGGCGGCGTGCCTGGCTTACTTTTCTCACCGGCAGCGTGATCGGATCGGCGTCGTGACCTTCGATCGCGACGTGGTCGACCAGACACCGGCCTCGGGCCGCCAGCTCGACACGGTGCTGCACACTCTCGACCGGATCGTTCCTGGAGGAGCGGGCGAGCTCGCCGGTCCGCTGAAGCGCATCGCCAAGGGGCTGCGCCGGCGCGGCATCGTCGTGTTGATGTCCGATCTCTACGAGGATCCCGAGGGGGTCGCCCGCGCCGCCGCCCAGCTCGCTTTGGCCGGACACGACCTCATCGTCTTTCACCTGCTCGACCGGCGCGAGCTCGACTTCGATTTCCCGACGCCGCGGCAATTCGAAGACGCCGAGAGCGGCGAGCGGATCCCGGTGATCCCCGATCGCATCCGCGATGGCTACCAAGGTCTGATGCGCCACCATATCGATCGCATCGCCGCGCGGCTCGGCGAGCTTCGAGTCGAGTACTGCCAGGTCGACACCGCCAAGCCTCTCGACCACGCGCTCTACGACTACCTGGCGCGACGTCAGCGTCTGCAGAGGGTGCGGTGAGATGGGCTTCTCACTGCTCGCTCCGCTCTTCCTCGCCGGTCTCGTGGCCCTCGCCGCACCGATCTGGATCCACCTGACCGCGCGTGATCGGCGCGATGTGCAGCGTTTCCCGTCGCTCAAGTTTCTCACTCGGCTGCCCTATCGCCAGATGCGGCGCCAGCGCCTGCGGCATCCCTGGCTGTTCGCCTTACGGGCCCTGGCCGTCGTGCTCCTGGTCCTCGCCTTCTGTCGGCCATGGGTCGGCCGGGATGGAGCCGCGGCTGCCGACGCCGGCAAGGAGGTGGTCTTTGCGCTCGACCGCTCCTACAGCATGGCCTACGGCGACACCTGGCAGCGGGCCCTGCGAGCCCTGCGCGAAAGGGTGCAGTCTCTGGGGCCGACAGATCGTGCGGCTCTGGTGACCTTTGCCGACGAAGCCGAGGTCGTCGCCGCGGCGACGGCGGATACCGCTTCGATCCTCGGCCTGCTCGAGACGCTGCAGCCCGGTGCGGGGCGCACCCGCTTCGATCCGGCCCTGAGGCTGGCGGATCAGCTCCTCGGGGACTCCCCCGTGGCCGAGCGTGAGGTGGTCTTGATCTCGGATCTGCAAGCCAACGCCTGGCAGCAGCGGGGCGGCGGACGCTCCGCCACGGCGCCTCTGGCGCCCGGCATCACGTTGGCCCTGGAGGACCTGTCGACGGCGGTGGCGATGAATGTCTTGATCACCAGCGTCGAGGTCCATTCGGTTGTCGGAGACTCCGGCGCACAGTGGCTGATGGACGTGCGGCTCGAGAACCGCAGCCCTGAACCGCTGCGCGATCTGCCTGTCGCCGTGACGCTCGAGGCCGAGGAGGTCGCCCAGGAAAGCATCGATCTGCCAGCCGGGGGCAGCGCGACGATCCGGTTGGGGCCGATCCCACAGCGCGATCGACCGGTGCCGGCGACAGTGCGCATCGTTGGCGCGCCGGAGGAGGAGCGGCGCGACCCACTGACGATCGACGATAGCTTCCACCTCGTCCTGGCGCCGGCTCCGCCTCTGCCGGTCTTGGTCATCGAGTCTGCGAGTGCCCGGGCAGATGCCACGACCTACCTGCGTCGGGCACTCGGCGTACCGGCTGGGAGCGCATTGAGTGGATCGAGCGCAGAACCTGAGCTCACCGGGCTGCCGGCTTTCGAGATCCTTACTCGCCGGGTCCCTCAGGTCCGCCGCGCTGACATCGAGGCCGCCGCGCTGGTGATTCTGCACGATAGTCCCTGGCCCGATGGTGATAGCGGTCAGGCGTTGACGGAGTGGTTGGCCGCGGGTGGCGGCGTGTGGATGATCTTGGGTAGTCGCAGCGCCAGCTCGCTTCCGCAGCCGATGATGGCTTCCTGGCGCGAAGCGGTGGATCGCCTGGATCGACAGGGGGCGAGTCTAGCCAGTGTCGACTATCACCATCCGAGCCTGGCGATCTTTGGCGGGGCCGCGGGTGGCAACCTTGCCGGACCACGGTTCTTCCGCTACCGACCCATCACCGAGCCCCCCGCGGTGTCGGCGGACAGTGGCGACGAGGGCACCGTGCTGGCCCGCTACACGGATGGCGCTGTTGCTCTTGCCGAGTACCACCACGGCAACGGCCGCCTGCTGCTCTGGGGCTCGCCGCTGGACAACCGTTGGAGCAACCTACCTTTGCAGCCGGTGTTTCTGCCCTTCGTCCACCAGGTTTGTCGCTACCTCGGCGGCCGCCAGGCGATGCGTTCCTGGTACCCCGCGGGGCAGAGGGTCGACCTGGACGCGGCTCTGGCCGCTGTGCCACCAACGGCAGAGGGTGCCGAGTCGTCCCCGAGAGTCCTGATCTCGCCGTCCGGCCGGCGAGCAACGATAGACCCGAGCGGGGAGGCGACCTTCGCTCGCCTGAGTGAAGCCGGCTTCTACGAGCTCCGATCGGAAGGGGACGGTGTCGAGGCGACGCTCCAGCTCGCGGTCAACGTCGATCGCGCTGAGTCGGATCTGACACCGCTCGATGGCGCTGCCTTCGTCGCCGCTTCGACGGCGGTGCCGAGCCCGCACTCGGCAACGGGTGACGGTGCTGCTCGCTCCGCGCCAACCGCAGCGGAACGGGAGCGGGGACAGAGCGCTTGGTGGTTCCTGGCAGTCGCTGCCACGGTTCTGTTGGTCGTCGAGTCTCTGTGGTCGAACCGCAGGGCCCAAGCCCACCCAGGCCCCACGGTGCGGCCGGCGGTCGAGGGTGCCGCGGTCGCGGCGCTGCGGCGTGAGAGAGGTCGTGTCTGAACGCCAGAGGAGACCTTGGATGTCTGGCCTGTTTCTACCAACGGTAAAAGACGATCGACAGCACCTTCTGGCTGTGGTGCGCTCGGTGCGACGGCGTTGGCGCCTACGGATGCTTCTGCGAGGCTTGACCGCCGCTCTATTGGCGGCCCTCATGGTGTGGCTCGTCGCGGCCTATGCCATCGATGCGTCGCGATTCGACCCCGCCGTGGTCGCCGCTGTCCGCCTAGTTGCCTACTTGTTCATCGCAGTCGCCCTGGTGTGGGGTTTGGGGCGGCCTCTGGCCCGGCGCGTTTCGGATGAGCAAGTTGCGCTCTATGTCGAGGAGCATGAGCCGAGCCTCGAGGGTCAATTGCTCAGCGCGGTGGAGTTAGAGCAGGAGAGCCTTGGCGCTGCCGGCGCTTCGCCGGCCATGGTCGAGCGTCTGGTCGAAGCGGCGGCCGAGGCCTGCCAAGCGGTGGACGACGGTAAACGGATCGAGCGAACGGGGTTGTGGCGTTCTTCCGGCGCCGTGGCTGGGACCACAGCGGTCGGCTTCGCCCTGTTCCTAATGGGTCCGGGCTTTCTCCACAACGCATTGCCTGTCCTGCTCGATCCCGGGCAAGCCGCCCAAGCGGTGAGCCCTTACTCGATTCGAGTCGAGCCAGGAGATGTGACCTTGGCGGAAGGCGCCGACCTGGAAGTGACCGCCTGGCTCGAGGGCTTCGACGCTGCCGATGTCGAGCTGGCGGTCCGTGCCGGGGATGACGAATGGAGTCGTTTCGCGATGTTGCGCGAGGCACCGGCGGAGCCCGCCTCGAATCCCCCGAGCCTGGCCACACCCCTGACGGCCCACCGCTTGATCCTCTTCGAGCTCCGGCAGCCGACGCAGTACTTCGTCGAAGCCAGCGGGGTCCGATCGGCTGTGCACCGTGTCGAAGTGATGGAGCTACCCTACGTGGAGACCATCGGGCTGACGTATCGATTCCCCGCGTATACCGGACTCGATCCGTTGCAGCAAGACGACTCGGGGGATATCGCGGCCCTGATCGGCACCGAAGTCGAGCTGCAGCTGACGTCGACACTGGCGGTGACGGGCGGCCTGATCGAGGTGCTGGCCGATTCGGTCGATCGAATAGACGGCGGCGATGCGAGCCTGGAACAGCAGACCGAGGTGGTGCAGACGATCCCGCTCGAGGTCGCTGCAGGAGCGGCCAGTAGCTCGACCCTGACAGGCGCGCTGACCGTCCGCGAGACCGGCGTCTACCGGATCCGGCTAGACCACCCGTCGGCAGCTGGCGAGACCGTCATCGCGTCGCCGGAGTATCTGATCGACCCGTTGCACGACCAGCCACCGACCGTGCGACTGGCCAGGCCCGGGCGAGACCTGCAGGTGACGTCCCTCGAGGAGGTGGCCATCGAAGCCCAGGCCGAGGACGACTTCGGTGTCAGCCGCTTGGCGCTCGTCTACTCGGTGAACGGCGGCGCGGAACAGAGCGCCACGCTTTACCGCGGGCTTCCCGGGCGCAAGGACTTCGTCGGCAGCCACACCCTCTTCCTCGAAGAGTACGAGCTCGAGCCGGGCGACCTGGTGTCTTACTATGTGCGTGCCTGGGACGCCTACGACGGTGGTGCGGCAGACCGTGAGGCCCACCAGACCGTCTCCGATATCTATTTCTTGGAGATCCGTCCGTTCGACCGCACCTTTCGCCGAGCCGAGGGCGGCGGCGCAGGGCAGCAGGGTTTGAGTGGCGACGAGCTGACGGCACAGCAACGCCTGATCCTCGCCGCGACCTTCAAGCTGGCGCGCAGTCGGACGGATCGCGGTGAGCGATTCGGCAACGACGTTGCCACCGTCACCCTGTCCCAGGGTCGTTTGCGGCAAGATGTCCTCTCTCTGGTCGAACGCTTACAGGGCGGAGGTGTCGCGCCAAGGGCCGACTCCCCTTGGGCTCAGATGGCAGAGGTCCTGCCGCAGGCGGCCGAAGAGATGGGCCGAGCAGAGCAGCTGCTGGGAGAGAACCGGCCGGATGACGCTCTGGCGCCGGAGCAACGGGCGCTGCGCCTCCTGCAACGCGCCGAGGCCGCGTTTCGCGAGATCCAGGTGAGTCGAGGGGAAAGCGGCGGCGGTCGCGGCGAGATCTCGGACGAGCTGGCCGATCTCTTCGAGATGGACCTCGATCGCCTGGGCAACCAATACGAACAGGTCCAGCGGGGCCAGCGCGGCAGCGTCGACGACACGCTGGACGAGACGCTCGAGAAGCTGCGCGAGCTGGCCCGGCGCCAACAACAAGAGAACGAGCGCCTGCGGGCTCGGGCTCGCCAATCGTCCCAGGCGGCGCGGGCCGGTGGCTCCGGTCGATCGCAACGACAACTGGCGGACGAGGCCGAGGAGGTCGCCCGTCGCCTCGAGCGTTTGGCGCGCCAGGAGTCGCTGCCTGAGCTCGCCGAAACCGCCCGCAAGCTGCGCGAGGCGGTGGAGGAGATGCGCCGGGCGGCAGCCTCCGGCGAAGATGCCGCCGAAGCGCTGGGCGATTCCGCCCTCGACCGATTACGCCAGGCGCGTCGGCAGCTGGAACGTGACAAGTCGGGGCGCTTGGCCCGGGATACGGCCCGCGCCATCGAGCGCACTCGCCGCTTGCGCCAACAGCAAGAGAGCATGGTGCAGCGGGTCGATCGACTCGATCCGGGGGATCCGTACCAGCAGGATGCCGTGCAGTCGATGCTGCAGGCCAAGCAGCGCATGGGGGCCGAAGTCGGCGAGCTCGAAGCCGAGCTCGATCAGTTGGCGCGCGAGTCGCGGCGCGAGCAGGCGGAAGCGGCCCGTCGCCTGGCCGGCGCGGCTGGCGGGATTCGCGACCGCAAGATCCGCGAGAAGATTCTCTACTCGCGCGGCGTGGTGCAGGAGCGCTCGCGGGAGTACGCGCGCAACTTCGAAGACAGTATCGCCCAGGATCTCGCCGAGCTCGAGGCCGGCCTGCGCGATGCGGCTTCGGCCATCGGTGAGAGCCGTGCGCAGCGTCTGGAGCGGGCTCTCGAGGAGACGCGCGACGTGACCACGGCCCTCGAAGCCGTCGGCGAGCGCCTGCGCGACGACGGGCAGGCGGCGCCGGCCGATGGCGGCGGCGCGCCCACCAGCGACGCCAGCCTGGGCTCAGGGGCCGGGGCGCCGCGCGGCGCCCAGTCCGGCAGCCTGACGGCGGAGACCCTGCGCCAGCTCGATCGCGACCTCGGCCGGCGTCGCGCTCAGCTCGAGACTCTGCGCGAGCGTCTGAGGCGGGAGGAAGTCGACGCGGCCGACCTCGATCGCATCATCGATCGCCTGCGAGGCATCGCTGCGGGCTCTCTTCGCGCTCCCGAGAACCTTGCGGCCCTGGAGAGCGACGTGGTCCAGGGACTGAAAGAGTTCGAGTATGGCCTGCGGCGCCAGCTCACCGCGGACCGAGACCAGCGCCTGCTGCAAGTGGCGGACGACGAAGTGCCGGAGGGTTACGAAGAGATGGTGGATCGGTACTACAAGGCGTTGGCGGTCGAGAAACCATGAGGACCGCCAGTCCTCAGCCGCCGCGGAGCATTCGCGCCACAAGGCGCTCCGAGGTCTTCGGCGACGCTTCGTGCTGCTGGCCGAACTGCACCGCGTAGGGGTCCGGCAGGATGTCTTCCGTGCCCGCTTCGATCCCGTCCAGGATCGCTTCGGCGACGTCTCTCGGTGAAGTCTTGTCGAAGTCGAGGCCGCGCGCCATATCAGTGTCGACCGGGCCGGGGTAGACGCCGAACACCGAGGTGCCCTGGGCGCCCAGGAGGGCCCGCAGACCCTGGGTGAGCGAGTGGGCAGCGGCCTTGGAGGCACTGTAGGTGGGGTAG
>JBCCGX010000403.1:0-8290 GCA_039029035.1 Acidobacteriota bacterium
CTCGCCGTGGCCTTCAACTCGATGGCTCAGCGCCTCGGTGATCTCGATCGGCTGAAGCGAGAGTTCCTTGCCCACGTGTCGCACGAGCTCAAGACGCCCCTCGTGGCCATGCAGGAAACGAACACCCTGTTACTCGAGCACTTGGCCGGGCCGCTCAACGACAAACAGCGACGAATTGTCAGTCTCAATCTCGACAGCGCACGGCGACTCTCGGCCATGATTTCCAATCTGCTCGACATCTCGCGTATGGAAGCGGGCACTCTGGAGTACGACTTCAAGGAGAACGATCTCGTCGAGATCGTGGAGCTCGTGCGTGAAGAGCTCGCCGGGCGAATGCGAGAGAAAGGTCTTTGGCTCGAAGCCGATCTGTCAGGGCGCCCGCTGATGATCCACGGCGATCGTGATCGATTGATTCAGGTGGTCGAGAACCTGTATGAGAACGCCGTCAAGTTCTCCGCCGTCGCCAGTACCTTGACCTTGGCGGTCTCGACCATCGATGAGCTACCGGATCACTTACCGGTCCGGTGGAAGGAGTTGAGCGCTCCGCGGAACGGTTGCAAGTCGGCATTGCTGGCGATCTCGGACTCGGGGCCCGGGGTGCCGGACGATCACAAGGAGAAGATCTTCGAAAAATTCCACCAGGTGGAAAAATCGCAGAAGAAAGGCCTGCGGAGCGGGGTGGGCCTCGGTCTCGCGATCAGCCGCGAGATCGTCGAGGCGCATCGAGGGGCGTTATGGGTGCGGGACAATCCGCAGGTCGGTAGCACCTTCTTTCTCTTGCTACCGATCGATCGACGGAGAGTGACAGCAACGATGACTCAAATCTCGTAGGAGGGTCCATCATGAGAGCGGTCCAACTGAGCGCATGGGTTTTCGTCGCCTACCTGGCCAGCGGCTGCAGCGCCTTGTCTTTTCACCGCGACGAGCTGCGAGAGACCGATAGCGCGGTCGATGTCGAAGCCCTGGAAGAGTACCTGGCCAGCCATCCCTTCGGAGGGAAGAGCGACACTCGGCGATTCCAGCTGGCGATGGCGTACTTGGATGCTGAGACCGAGGCCCACGACCCGGCACAGGCCCGGAGCCATCTCTGGCAGCTGCAGAGCTCGGCGGCCAGTCCTTACAAGGAAGTGTCTGGCCAGCTGCTAGTACTGCTCAAAGAGGTCGACCACCTGCGTGGCGCGGCGGTTTTCGAAGCACGGCGCCTCGAACAGGTACGCGCCGAGGTCAGCCACTGGCGTGGGGCGGTCGAAGTCGCGCAGAGTCGCCTCGACGAACAAGGCGCCAGCGCCAGCCAACTGCAGGTCGAGCTCCAAGCGGCCCATGGTAAACTGCGCCGCCTGGGTGAAGAGAGTGCCAGCCAGAAGCAGGAGATCGAACGCCTCACCCGCGAGCTGCGAGAGCTCAAGCGAATCGATACCCGTCAAGCGCCTTGATCGTCGAAACGCCCCTCTAGGGCTAGTCGCTGAAGATCGCTTCGGCCCGGCGTTTGCGACCGCCGGTCTGACGGATCAGATCAAGGGCTCTCTCGCCGCCGAAACGATTGACGATCCGATCGTCGTAGTCGTCGGAAATGGTCGCTACGGCTGCGATCGCATTCAACAGATTCGAACGCTCGAGCGTTCGACCGAAGACCGCATAGGAGAAGAAGATATCGCTGCCGACCAGTGAGAAGGCACCGAAGGGTAGGGTGTGGTTGAGCTCGAGCAAGCCGAGGGCCAGTTCCTCATCGACATCGACCCCCTGCACGCAGTAGGACATGACCACGACCATGACTTCTTCGGGGCCGTAGGGATCGACCGAAATTTCCATGACCGTGCTGCCGTAGCGTACGTAGAAATGGCCCGACTCGTCTTCTGAGTAGACGTCCTCATCGAAAAGCTCGCTCAGGTACACCTTGACGTTGTCGTAAGTAGTGGCCTGACTATCGTTCTCGAACTGCATGATGCTCCCCGTTGTCATCGCTGTCCGGACCGTCATACGTCGTCGGAGGCGAACGAAGCTCGGCCGCAGAAAAAGCAAATCCCATCGAGCTTCGATCTCACCCTAGCACTCTATCACCCAGCCTGCTCTAGGCGCCTTGCTGACAGCCCAAGAGTAAGATCCGGGGCCGAGCCGACTGCGTTGACAGGCTCCGGAGCATCGAATATCTTGCCCGGCTTGAAACCAAGACCGCCTGCCTCACCGAATCCCTAAACAACGCCGCCGAATCCAGGGCTTTGGCAAGGTCTTCAAATCTCTTCGTTTTTCCTGACGATCCCTGACAGGGTGAAAGGAGCCGCATGCAACGTACTGTCAAGAGCGCCCTGGTGGCGTTGGTGATCCTCGTCTCGCTACCCGGAGGCCTGCTGGCTGCAGGCTTCGGAATCTATGAACAAAGTGCCAAGGCGTCCGGGTTGGCTGGCGCCTGGGTGGCTCGGGCCGACGATGCCGCCGCCAACTGGTACAACCCGGCGGCCCTGGTCTGGCTCGACGGCAGCGAGCTGCAGTTCGGCACCAACATCATCAACACCGGCGACTCGGAGCTGACCTCGAGCGATCCCGCGTTCGGTCTGTTCCAACCGACGACCTTCGAGCAGGAATCCAATCTGGCGACGCCATCGCACCTCTACTATCGCCACAAGATCAACAACAACCTGGCCTTTGGTGTCGGCGTCAACACGCCTTACGGCCTGGTGACCGAGTGGGTCGACCGGCCGATCACGTTTTCGGCGGCCAAATCAGACCTGGCGACGATCTTCATCAACCCCAATCTGGCATTCCGTCTCACCGAAAGCTGGAGTGTTGCTGTGGGGCTGAGCTACGTCTTCGCCGACCTGAAGGATTTTTCCCGCGAAATACCGATCGATCTGGACGCCAACCCACTCAACGGCTTCGAGGTCATCGGCTTCAGCAACCTGAGCGGCGACGGCGACGACTTCGGCTGGAACGCCGCGCTGCATCACAAGCGGGGCAACTTCTCCTTCGGTCTTTCCTATCGCTCAGACGTCACCGTGGAGATCGATGGCGACATCGCGTTCTCGGACTTCGGCCCCCTGGCCGGGTTCTTTCGCAGCAGCCCAGGCACTGCCGATCTGGAGCTGCCGGAGACGATCGCGATCGGCGTCGCTTGGCAGGGTCCACGCTGGGGGATCGAGCTCGACCTAGTGCAAGTCGGTTGGTCGGTTTTCGACGTGCTGGTCGTCGACATCGAGAACAATCTCCCCGGTTTCGTCGACGACATCGCCCTGGTCGAGGATTGGGATGACTCTGACTCGATCCGTATCGGTCTGTCGCGCAAGCTCGGCCCGCGCAGCGAGCTGCGCTTCGGGCTGAACCTGGAAGATGGCGCCGTTCCCGAAGACACCCTGCGACCTTCGATTCCCGACGCTGACCGGGTTGCGCCCTCGGTCGGCTATGGCTTCGCCGGCAAGAAATGGGCTGTCGATGTCTATGCCCAAACCTTCATCTTCGACGACATCACCGCGGTGGCCGGGGAAGAGGGCGTCATCGTGGCCGATTACGACTCCGGCATCACCCTGTTCGGCTTCACCTTCGGGCGAAAGTTCTGACCCGCTTCGGCGGCTAGACCGAGCGTCCGAATCGAAGGGCCGACAGGGTGTCGGCCCTTCGCCATTTTTGAGTGATTCCCGAGCTTTCTCCGTTCATTCTGCTAAGTTCTACGACTTGCCATGGACAAGATCATTCTGCGCGGTGCGCGTGAGCACAACCTCAAGAACCTGACGGTCGAGATCCCTCGCAATCAACTGGTGGTGGTGACCGGGGTGTCGGGCTCGGGCAAGTCGAGCCTGGCCTTCGATACCCTCTTCGCCGAGGGCCAGCGGCGCTATGTCGAATCGCTGTCGGCCTACGCCCGGCAGTTTTTGCAGCAAATGGAGAAGCCCGATGTCGACTCGATCGAGGGGCTGTCTCCGGCGATCTCGATCGAGCAGAAGTCGGTATCGCGCAACCCGCGGTCGACGGTCGGCACGGTGACCGAGATCCACGACTACCTGCGGTTGCTTTACTCCTCGATCGGCGTCCCCCATTGTCCGAGCTGCGGCCAGACGATCCGCCCCCAGACGGTGCAGCAAATGGTCGACCGGGTCATGGCCTTGCCGGAGAAAAGCCGGCTGGTGCTGTACTCGCCCTTCGTGCGTGGCAAGAAAGGCGAGTACAAGAAGCAGCTGCAGCAGATGTCGCGCGAAGGCTTCGTACGTGCCCGCGTCGATGGTAAGACGATCGACCTTTCCGCTGAGCCGCCGGTGCTCGACAAGCAGAAGAAGCACGATATCGACATCGTCGTCGATCGGCTGGTGGTCAAGCCGGGGATCGAGAAACGACTCTCTGCATCGATCGAAACCGCCCTCAAGGTGAGTGGGGGTCTGGTGGTCCTGGCGCCTCCCGGTGGGCGGGAAGAGACCCTGTCGCAGAACTACGCCTGTATCGACTGTGGCACCAGCTTGACCGAGATCACTCCACGACTGTTCTCCTTCAACAGTCCCTATGGCGCCTGTTCCGATTGTTCCGGTCTCGGCACGCTGATGGGTGTCGACCCCGACAAGGTGATCGTCGATCCGAAGCTTTCGATCGCTGGCGGCGCTGTCGGCCCCTGGCGTCCGGGCTCGAGCTCGTTCCAGATGCGGATGGTCGAAAGTTTGGCGGAAGATCTCGGTTTTTCGCTCGATACGCCATGGCGCAAGCTGCCGAAACGGGCGCGCAAGATGCTGCTTCAGGGCTCAGGCAAGAAGGAGATCTCCTTCAGCCTCAAGAGCAAGCGCTCGAGCTACCAGTGGCAAGGTGTCTTCGAAGGGGTCCTGCCGCGCCTCGAGCGCCGTTATCGCGAGACCGACTCGGCCGGCGTGCGGACAGAGATCGAGAAGTACATGTCGATCACGACTTGCCCGTCGTGCGACGGCCGCAGGCTGCGCCCCGAGGCGCTGGCGGTCACTGTCGGCGGCCATGCGGTCGACGAACTGCTGCGCATGCCGGTCACCCAGATGCTCGAAGTCGTGCGGGCTCTCGATCTCACACGGCGTGAGAAGTCGATCGTCAGAAAGGTGCTGCAAGAAGTCGCCGACCGTTTGCGGTTCCTGGCCGATGTGGGTGTCGGCTACCTCACCCTCGACCGTTCGTCGGCGACCCTCTCGGGGGGTGAGAGCCAGCGCATACGCTTGGCAACGCAGATCGGCTCCAAGCTGATGGGTGTGCTCTACGTCCTCGACGAGCCGTCGATCGGCCTCCACCAGCGCGACAATGCGCGCCTGATCAAGACCCTGCAGGGCATGCGTGATCTGGGCAACTCGGTGCTGGTGGTCGAGCATGACGAAGAGACGATCCGCGCGGCCGATTGGGTGATCGACCTCGGGCCCGGCGCCGGAGTGCACGGTGGCGAGGTCGTCGCCGAAGGCGCGCCAGAAGATCTGGAGGATCCGGAGGGGTCGTTGACCGGCCGCTACATGACCGGGGCGTTGGAAGTACCGCTGCCAAAACGTCGCCCGATAGATCCCGAAAAACAGTTGGTCATCGAAGGTGCGCGGCACAACAACTTGCGCGATCTCGAGGTCGCCTTTCCACTCGGTTGTATGACCCTGGTGACCGGCGTCTCCGGGTCCGGCAAGTCGAGCCTGGTGAACGACATCCTGCACAAGGCGCTGGCGAGTCACTTTTTCCGCGCCAAGGAGCGCCCCGGTGACCATGATCGCTTGACCGGTCTCGAGCATCTCGACAAAGTGATCTCGATCGACCAGAGCCCGATCGGTCGCACGCCGCGCTCCAACCCGGCCACCTACACCAACGTCTTCAACCATATTCGGTCCCTGATGGCAAAGACGCCGGAGGCCCGTATGCGCGGCTACAAGCCGGGGCGTTTCTCGTTCAACGTCAAGGGGGGGCGCTGCGAAGCCTGCTCTGGTGACGGGCAAAACAAGATCGAGATGCACTTCTTGCCCGACATCTACGTCACGTGCGAGGTGTGTGGGGGCAAACGCTACGATCGCGAGACCCTGCAGGTCCAGTACAAGGGCCTCAACATCGCCGAGATCCTCGCTCTCACTGTCGAGCAGGCTAAGGACGTCTTCGAGCACATCCCGCCGGTTGCACGCATCCTCTCCACTCTGGACGACGTCGGCCTGGGCTATATCCGCCTCGGTCAGCCGGCAACCACCATCTCCGGCGGCGAAGCCCAGCGCGTCAAGCTGGCCACCGAGCTGTGCAAGCGGTCGACCGGCCGCACCCTCTACCTGCTCGACGAGCCGACCACCGGGCTACATTTCGAAGACGTCCGCAAGCTGCTCGAGGTGCTCCATCGGCTGGTCGAGAAGGGCAACACGGTGATCGTCGTCGAGCACAACCTCGAGGTCATCAAGACCGCCGATTGGGTGATCGATCTCGGTCCTGAGGGTGGCGATGGTGGCGGACAGCTGGTGGCTGAAGGGCCTCCCGAGGCCGTTGCCAAGGTCAAGGGGAGCCACACCGGCAAGTACCTGAAGTCGATTCTGGCGCGGGATCGGAAGAGAAAGCGCCAGCGCAAGATCGCTTGATCAGGGCCTCTCGCCTGTGGGAACAGCCGGCGAATCACGTTCGCCGTGCGATTGCCCCTGAATTGCAATGCCAATTCGTGAAATCACCCGGTGCCAACGAGATTTGAGATGACAAATCATGTTCGAAAGGCTCTTTCCTGTGATTTGAGATGGAAATTCGCGAAAGCAGGCGGTGTGAACAGGACTTGCAGCGACAAGTCCCGTTCGACCTGCTTCTGCTCGTGATTTGAAACGACATTTCGGGAAAGCAGTCGGTGCCAGCGGGAATTGTGGTGCCAAATCACGCTCGAACTGCGTGCCGGCGTTCCTTGCGGCGCCCATTCGTTCATTCAACCGCATCGAGCCAGAATCAGAGCGAAGCCCTAGAGCGCTCACCGGAGGTATCTAGGCGCTGTACATGAGCGACGACCGGGTGGTTGCCCTGAAACGATCATGTAGCCTTCGCCGCCGCAGACAAGGGTCGCCGAACAATCTCTTGTCGGGTACCTAGGATTCGCGGCCGCGGCGACACCCGTGGCAACGTTCGGCGGTCATGACTGGACTCCACTTGCGCTTGCCACCCCGTTTTGCGAAGTGGTCGCCTGCCTTGTGCCAATCGATGCGCCGCTCCGCTTCGAGCTGCTTAGCAGCGACGGACTGCTCGTAGGCCAGCAACACAGTGAGATCGCCGCAGCAAGTAGGTGGCCCGGGTACGTCGTCCTCGACAGGTGGACTGACGCGATGGGCGAGACCGCTTCCCAGTGGCAAGACCTGCGGCCGTCGGTGTGCGGCGGCACCGTCGCCTCGCAAGAGCTTGCCGCATCGTACGCAGAGATAGTCGCGGTTGTATGGCATAGATCCGCCTAACGGTTCTCAGGGTGTCACTCGTTTCGCAGCTGCAGCCAGCTTCCAAGGTGTCAGTCGTTTCCCCGCTTCCAAGGTGTCAGTCGTTTCCCAGCTGCATAGATCCAGCCTCCAAGGTGTCAGTCGCGTCCCAGCTTCCAAGGTGTCAATCGCGCTGAGTCCGTTTGTCATTTTATTCAGCCACCCAGGTCTCATTCATTTAGCTGGGCGCGCAAGGGCGTCCGGCAATTGGGTGTCTGAGATCCTTTTCTGTCATTTTCTCCGTCAGGGCCGATCGAAAAGGCCGATCACGTCTAACCCATTATGAAATGGGCTCATTCTGTCTAGATCAAGCCGGCAGTCCCACCGGGCCGCGTTTCAGGGGACCCAACTGAGATGGGTTACCCCCTGCGCTACATCCCGGACGGCGGCGCTTTGGTCGAAGTCACTATCAACACCCTTCAAGGGCGCTATCTTCTCCGGCCCGACGCGAGAGGCCGTGTCAACGAGCTTGTCCTAGGCGTCATTGGCCGAGCCCAAGAGCTATACTCGATCTCGATCGTCGCAGTCACGGTGCTCAGCAGCCACGCCCATCTGCTCCTGGTTCCGGAGACCGCCAAGCAGCTGGCCGACTTCATGCGCCATCTGAACACCAACCTCTCTCGCGAGATTGGGCGTCTCCATGACTGGCCCGGCAAGTTGGTGGAGCGGCGCTACCGATCCATCGAGGTCAGTAGCGAGGCGGAAGATCAAATTGCCCGCTTGCGCTACCTCCTCGCCGCCGGTGTCAAGGAACAGTTGGTCGAGAAGGCGATCGACTGGCCTGGAGTCCACAGCGCCCGCGCCCTGACTCGCGACCTCCCGTTACGAGGTTGGTGGTTCAATCGCAGCCGGGAGTACGCCGATAGGCGCCGAGGCAAGCATTTCGGCCGCTACGAGCACGCCACCGA
>JBCCGX010000404.1:0-8284 GCA_039029035.1 Acidobacteriota bacterium
ACAGGGACAAAAGGGGTCGCCACAGCCGATCGTTCTCTTGCAGGCTTAACGTCCCAAAACGCTGCCGATCGGCTCACTGGACTTCGCACAGACTCCAAGCGGCCACCGGCCTGGTGATTCGCTGCTGCGGTTTCTCGCACAAAGGTGCCCTTCCCGTCTCCCGGCCCAACGGGTCTCCGTCGGAGCAGCGCCTTCGAGCGTCCCGCTGTTGCGGGTTGCCGCAAATCTGTTCGACCTTGGTCACTCCGCTTTACGGATCGCCGCAAATCCGTTCGACCTCGGCCACTCCGCTCTGCGGGTTGCCGCAACTCCGTTCGACCTCGGCCATTCCGCCTTGCGGATTACCGCAGGTCCGGTCCGTCTCGGTCACTCCGTCCTGCGGATTACCGTAGGTCCGGCCCGTCTCGGTCACTCCGCTTTGCGGATTGCCGCAAGGCCGTCGCACGTTCGTCGCTCGGACCTGCGGGTTTCCGAAGGCTGGCAGAGGGGACATTTTTCCGCCAATCACAGACCTCGACAGGGCTGGAGCGAGCGCCAGAAACCCGCTCCAGGAGCGGCTCTGCACGTTTTGTCACCCGAGATGAAGACGTCTCCATTACCGGAAACGTCCCCTCCGGGCAAAAAAAGTCCCCCGAAATGAAGACGGCTTTCGGCCCGGCCTCCGTTTAGGCTTCACCGGCCGATCCGCAACCCACCGGGAGGAAACGTCATGGCTCTCAGATTCTCCGAGATGATCGCTCTGCGCACCGACCTTGCCCTCGATCTCGAGGCCGGCTTCGACCACTCCATCGACGAGATCGCCCAACGCTACGCCAGCTACCTGGCACCTCACCTCGTGGCCGGCGAGGTGTTCGACGCCCGCCTGCAACTGGTGCTCCTGCGCCGTGCCGTGGCCGACCTGCGCCAGCGGCTCGAACGGCTCGACCAGGGCGTTCTCGGCCCGGCGCAAGAGGCCGAGAAGATCAGCGCCGAGATCATCCACCAGCGCGACGCCGTCGATGCCAAGCTGCGTCGGGTGCGCACCGCCTGTCGTGCACTCTACGGCCGGGGGAACCTCGGCCGCATAGGCTTCCACAGCAAGCTCCCACGTGGCCCGCTGCGCCTCTACCGCTACGGTCGGCTGATCAAGGCCAGCCTACAGAACCCGGATTTCGATCTCGAGCCCCTCCTCGATCTCGATCTCGACCGCGACGACCACTCCACCGCCGCCCGCCTCGCCGCCCAGCTCGAGCCCGAGCTCGCAGACCTCGGCGACCTGCTCGGCGAACGCCATCAGGAGAAGCGCAAAGGCATCAACGCCCGCCTGCAACGCCAACACATCATCCGTCAGTTCGATCGCGAGATCCGCGCCATCGTCCGCCTGGCGCAAGGCATGTTTCGCCTCGCCGGCCGCGACGATCTGGCCGAGCGCTTCCGACCGGCCTTACGGCGCATCGTGCGACGGATCAAGAAAGCCCAGGCGGCGGAATCGGACTCTACGCCCACGCAGCAACTCTGAGCGAAGATTCTGGGCTTTCTCTCGCACTCGATGGCCTTCCAGCAACTTGGTTTATACTTATAGCCGAACTTGAAAGTCCTCGTCCCTTGCCCATGGGACGACCATTCGCCTTTCGAGGGCGCCGCAGCCGTGGACCGAGACACCCCTCGTGTCCCAGGGAAATCTGTTCGCCCGGAAGACCAGTCCCCAAGGCAAGGAGGGCCGTGTTCGGTGGCCGCGAGCCGCAAAGTCGAGGCAATCCACCCACTGACGGCGGCGCAGGAAGGCATCCTCTTCCACAGCCTCTACGCGCCGAGCTCGGGGGTCTACGCCGCCCAGCTCTCCTGTCGCTTCATCGGCGACTTGGATGTCGAGGCCTTTCGCGCCGCCTGGCGCTGGCTGATGCATCGGCATCCGGTGCTGCGCGCCTCGTTTCTATGGGAGGAGCTGGAGCAGCCGGTCCAGGTGGTCTCGCGCGAGGTCGAGGTGCCGCTCACCGTGGAGGACCTGCGCCAGTTGCCGGCGGAGAAGCAGGCCGAAGCAGTGGAGGCTTTCCTCGCTCGCGAAAGGGAGCGCGACTTCGAGCCCGAGCGGGCGCCGCTCTTTCGCCTCACACTGCTACGGCTCGCAGACGACGTCTACCGCTTCGTGTGGAGCCGGCACCACCTGATCCTCGATGGCTGGTCACTGGCGATAGTGCTCGAAGAGCTCTTCGCGATCTATACCCATGGTGTCTACGATCACGGTGTGGCGGGGCGCGAGCCCGAGCTGCCGGCCCCGCGCCCCTATCGCGACTACCTGCGCTGGCTGAAGCAGCAGGACCAAGAGGCGGCGGAGCATTTTTGGCGCCGTACGCTGAAAGGTATTGAGGGGCCGACGCCGCTTTGGGGTGAGCGGGACCCGGCCGGGCGCGACGCCGAGCACCGCGGCGAGGAGAACAAGAAGCTCTCGACCACGGCAACGGCACGGATCGAGGAGTGGGCACGGCGGCTCCAGGTGACGCCGAGCACCGTGGTCCAAGGCGCCTGGGCGGCGCTCTTGAGCCGTTTGAGTGGCGAGGAGGACGTCGTCTTCGGCGTGGTCGTCTCCGGTCGCCCCCCGGCGCTGCCAGGCGTCGATTCGATGGTCGGGATGTTCATCAACACACTGCCGTGTCGCGTACGGGTGGCGCCGCGGCAAGTTGTCAGCCAGTGGCTCGACAGCCTGAGGCAAAGCCAAATGGCGATCGAGGCCCACGGCCACGCACCGCTGGTGCGGGTGCAGGGATGGAGCGATGTGCCGGCCGGAACGGCCCTCTTCGACAGCATCGTGGCGTTCGAGAACTATCCCTTGGACCGCCTGGCATTGCGCGACCTGGCAGGTCTGAAGGTCCGTCAGGTCGAGGCCGGCGAAGCGACGAGCTACGCCCTGGCGCTCCAGATCACGCCGGGCGAGCGCCTCGCCCTGGGCATCGAGTACGATGCCGGGCGCTTTTCGCCCATCTCG
This sequence comes from Acidobacteriota bacterium, assembly GCA_039029035.1. Lineage (GTDB taxonomy): Bacteria > Acidobacteriota > Thermoanaerobaculia > Multivoradales > J023 > JAAELT01. The sequence goes on from JBCCGX010000404.1 coordinate 2,963, forward strand.
ATCCGGCGCACGCTAGCGCACGTGGAGGCCTTGCTCGACTCGATGGGTCGACGGCCGCAGCAACGTCTGGGAGACCTCTCGCTGCTCAGCCCGAGCGCGCAACATCAGCTGAAGGTGGAGTGGAACACGCCGCCGGCACCGCAGCACCCGGTAGCGACACTCGCCATCGACCGCATCACGCAGCAGATGCAGGAGCGGCCGGACGCCGTGGCGGTGGTCGCTGAGGGCGAGGTGGCGAGCTACGACGAGCTCGGCCGACGGTCCCGGTGCCTGGCCGAGGCCCTGATGGCCTCGGGCCTCGAGCCCGAAACGCCGATCGGCGTGCTGGCTGAGCGCTCGGTCGAGATGGTGGTGGGGCTGCTCGGGGTCCTCAGGGCAGGGGCCGCCTTCTTACCCCTCGACCCCACCGACCCCGAAGAGCGCCTGCGCTTCGTGCTCGAAGACGCCGGCGTCCGGCTGCTGCTCACCCAGCAACGGCTGGCGACGCTGAGCCGCGCCATTGCGCCGCCCGATCGATGCCGCACGGTTTGGCTCGATGCCGGAGGGCCGGGCCTGACGCCATCCCCCGCTTTGACCCGGCCGCAGCCGGTGGCCGATCTGCGCCGTGAGCAGGCGGCCTATGTCATCTACACCTCGGGCTCCACCGGCCGACCGAAGGGTGTAGTGATCTCGCACAGTGCGATGAGCAACATCTTGCACCACCGCGCCACCGGTTGCGATGCACGCGACGCCAAGCTACAGAAGACCGCCTTGTCGTTCGACGTGGCGGTGGCCGAGATCTTCCTACCCCTGATGGTGGGCGGGCGGACGGTTCTGGCGCGACCGGGGGGCCACTACGACGGCGAGTACCTGACCGATCTCCTGCGTCGCGAACGAGTCACCCTGGCGGCCTTCCCACCGTCGACTCTGGGGCCGATTCTGGACGCCTGGCAGCTCAGCGACTGCCCGGCGCTGCGCACCGTCGGCGTCGGGGGTGACGTCGTGCCGTCCGATCTGCCAGCACGCTTCCACGCCCAATCCGATGCCGCGTTACACAACCGCTACGGCCCCACCGAAGCAACCATCTTCATGACCGAGTGGCGTTGCCAGCGGCAGACCCACCACCCCAGCGCCAAGGCGAGCCCGCTGCCGATCGGCCGCCCCGCTGGCGGTGCCCAGGTGCACCTGGTCGATGACCGGCTGACGCCGATGCCGGTCGCGGTGGCGGGCGAGCTCACCGTCGGCGGTGCCTGCCTGGCACGCGGCTATCTCGACCGTCCGGCGCTGACCGCACAACGCTTCGTGCCCGATCCCTTTACCTACGGTGGACGCCTCTACCGCACCGGCGACCTCGCCCGCTATCGCGACGACGGCGCGATCGAATTCCTCGGTCGCAGCGACCAGCAGATCAAGATTCGCGGCTTTCGAGTCGAGCTCGGCGAAGTGGAGTCGGTGCTCGCAGCGCACCCCACAGTGCAAGAGACCGCGGTCGTCTTCCGGCGCGACGATGCAACAGCCAACGGTCAACTGATCGCCTACGTCGTCGCGCCGAGCCGCAACGGCGACCTGCGCCACTTCCTGCAGCAGCAGCTGCCCGACTACATGGTGCCAAAGGCACTCGTCCACCTCGACCGGCTGCCGCTCACTTCGAGTGGCAAGGTCGACCGTCAGGCACTGGAGCGAAGGGCCCTACCTGCGCCCGCTACCGCCCCGACCTCGGCCCGCTCGCTGCCGCAAACTGACCGGGAGAAGGTCCTGGCCGAAATCTGGCGGGCCGTGCTGCGACACGAGACGATCGGGATCGACGACAACTTCTTCGAGCTCGGCGGCGACTCGATCCTCAGCCTGCAAGTGGTGACGCGTGCACGCCAAGCCGGGCTCGAGATCTCGCCCCGCCTGCTCTTCGAGCACCCCACGATCGGCCAACTGGCGGAGGTCGCCCGCCACCCTTCCGGCACCAGGGAGGCCCCGCCAGAGTCCGGCGAGCTTCCCCTGAGCCCCATTCAACAGTGGTTCTTCGAGCAGGACTTCGCCGAGCCCTGGCATTGGAACCAGAGTGTGCTCCTGCGTCCCAGGAGCTCCCTGGAGATGCCACGAATCGTGCGGGTGCTCACCCAGCTCACCGCGCGCCACGCGGCCCTGCGATGTCGCTTTCAGCACCAACAGGGCGTCTGGCTGCAGGAGATCTCGCCCGTGCCGGGTCCTCCGCCCGCCCTCGAGATCGACCTGACCTCGCTGCTGGCCACGGATCAGCCCGCGGTGATGGCGCGCATCACAGCCGAACTCCAGGCCAGTCTGGATCTGGCCTCGGGCCCCTTGCAACGCCTGGCTCTGTTCCGCCTCGCGGTCGCGATCGGGGATCGTCTACTGTGGCTGGTGCACCACCTGGCAGTCGACGCGGTCTCCTGGCGCATCCTGCTGGAAGAGTTCGAGCTCATCTACCACCTGGAGGCAGCGAACGACACGCCACCGCTGCCGCCGGCAACCAGCTCGTTGGCAAGCTGGCATCAACAGGCGAGAGGGCTCGCCGAATCGACGGATCTCGCCACCGGCAGGCTCGGGCAATGGACCGATCGACCCTGGAGCCTAGTCCCTTCTCTGCCGGTCGACGGCACTCGGACCGGGATCAACGCGGAGCACACGAGCCAAAAGGTAACCACTTGGTTACCTGCAGCACACGTCAAGCGGCTCCTGCGGCGCGCACCCAAGGCTTACCGCGCCAGTGTCGAAGAGCTGCTGGTCGCGGCCCTGGCCCAGGCATACCATGGATGGACCGGCAGCCGTTGGCTGTCGCTGGACCTTGAAGGGCACGGTCGCGAGGAGATCGCCGAAGGGCTCGATCTCTCCCGCACGGTGGGCTGGTTCACCGCTCTCTACCCTGTGCTGCTGGAGCTACCGGAGAAGGGTGACGCGGAATCGGCAGTGCGTGTGGGGCTGATCAAGGAGCAACTGCGCGGTTACGCGGGACGGGACTTCTCCTTACTGCGCTTTCTCGGGCCTGACTCGGCGCGGCAACGCCTCGCCGAGCTGCCGTCGCCGGAGATGCTGTTCAACTACCTCGGCCAGATTGACGCCGCCCAAACAGCGAGCTCCCTCTTCGAGCTGGCGCCGGAATCGTCCGGACCGGACCACAGCCCCCGGGCGCAGCGCCGTCACCTCCTGGAGTGGACCGCTGCCATCCTCGATAGGCAGCTGCGAATCGAGCTGCGTTATGGCGCGGACGTCCATCACCGTTCGACGGTGGAGGCGTTGGCGGAAGACTTCCTCAACGCCCTTCGTGACCTGATCGACCCAACCGCCTCGGAGCAGCTTCCGCGCTTTACCCCGGCCGATTTCCCGGCTGCCGCGATCGATCAGCCGGCCCTCGATCGGCTCGTCGCCCAATTCGAGGGGGAGGGCGAGGGGCAGCCTCACCCAAGGATCGAGGCGCTGTATCCGCTCTCACCGATGCAAGAGGGCTTGCCTCGCCCGGCGCTCGAGGCACTCTTCCCACTCTCGCCGATGCAAGAGGGCATGCTCTTCCATAGCCTGTTGGCGCCGCAATCCGGCATCTTCACCGGCCGGTTGAGCTGTCGTCTGCAAGGGGAGCTGGACCGGGAGGCCTTCCGCCGGGCCTGGGAGCGGCTGGTCGAACGCCACGGAGTCTTCCGCACAGCCTTCGCCTGGGAAGGCCTCGAGCGGCCGCTGCAGGGGGTGCTCGAGAGCGTCGAGCTACCGCTGGCCTCGCTCGACTGGCGATCGCTACCAAGCGCCGAGCAAAAGGTGCGCTGGGAGCAGCTGCGCACGGCAGACAGCGCGTTGGATCTGGCGCGGCCGCCGTTGATGCGGCTCACCCTGGCACGCATCGCAGACGGTGCCTGGCGCTTCGCCTGGACCTTCCACCACCTGCTGCTCGACGGCTGGTCTCTGGCGGCGGTACTCCAAGAGCTCTTTACCCTCTACGAAGCCGAGGCCAGCAACACCCCGCCAAGGTTGCCGCCGGCCCGCCCGTTCAGTCACTACGTCGACTGGCTCGCGGTGCAGGATCTTGCACCGACGAAAGCCTATTGGCGCCGACTGTTGCGCGGCTTCGAAAGCCCGACACCCCTCGGGGTGGATCGCAGCCCGCCCGATGGTTCAGAGCTCGGCGCCGGAACCGAAGAAGCCACCCGCTTGCTCTCCACCGAAGTTTCCGCTGGCCTGAAGGCCCTGGGGCAACAGCACAGGGTGACCTCGAGCATCCTGGTCCAAACCGCCTGGTCGGTGCTCCTGAGCCGCTACGGTGAGACCTCGGATGTGGTGTTTGGCATCGTCGTTTCCGGCCGCCCGCCGGCCCTCAAGGGAGTCCAATCGATGGTCGGGCTGCTTATCAACACCTTGCCCGTACGGGTCTCCGTTGCGCCAACCGGCTCGCTGCCTGTACTCCTACGGGAATTACAGCAGCAACAGCTCGCCAGCTTGGAGCTCCAGCACACGCCGCTGGTGCGGATCCAGAACTGGAGCGAGATCCCGGCCAATGGCCCCCTCTTCCACAGCATCGTGGCATTCGAGAACTATCCGATCGACGCCGCCGTCGCGGCCCTCGAAGGCCCCCTACAGGTCCACGACCTGAGCACCGTCGAAAGCAGCAACTACCCCCTCAACCTGATGGTTCTCCCGGTGCGCGGGCAAGCCGACACACCGGAGCGTCTGCGCTTCCGCCTGCTCTACGACCCCGAACGATTCGACGTCGCGACCGTCCATCGCCTGCTGGGCCACGCGGAAACCGTTCTCGCAGCGATGGCTTCCGACGTCGATCTGCCCCTCGGTGATCTGCCGCTGCTCACCGCCGCCGAGCGCACCCAGGTGCTGCGCGAGTGGAACGACACTGCGAGACCCTGGTCGAACGATCGCCTGTTGCACCAACTGTTCGAGGATCAGGTCGCACAGCAGCCCGACGCCGTCGCGGTGATTGACGCCTACGGCGAGATCCTCGACTACGGCGAGCTCAATCGACGCGCCAACCGCCTCGCCCACGCGTTGCGTCGCCTCGGTATCGGCCCCGGCAGGCCCGTCGCCATCCACCTGGAGCCCTCCGTCCACATGGTGGCCGCTGTGCTCGCGGTGCTCAAGGCTGGCGGTGCCTACGTGCCCCTGGCCCTCAGCTTCCCCGCCGGACGCATCGAGTGGATCTTGGGAGCGCTGAACATCTCCTGCTTGATCACCGAGTCGGCTCGTCTCCCCGCCTTGGACAAGCTCTGGGAGCGCCTGCCGAACCTGGAGAACATTCTCTGTCCCAGTCCCTGGCCGGGCAAAGACGAAGCCCTGGCGACGGAGGTCTCAGCCCCTGTCAGCCTCCTGCGGCGCCGCGACCTCGCCGCCTAT
>JBCCGX010000405.1:0-8267 GCA_039029035.1 Acidobacteriota bacterium
ATCCGTGAGCTCGGCCGGGCGACGGAGCAATGTGGGTCGGGAGGTGACGGCTCACTCCTGGCCGGTGCTCCGGGTGTCGAGGGTGTCTTCCACACCCGTCTCACCGCCGCACCCGGAGGCGATGGCCGGAGCGCGTTCTGCGAACGACTCGGGCAGCACCTGGCGTTGGCGCGGCTGCAGCAAGCTTTTGTCGATCTCACACCGGCGGTGCGGGGTACGGCCTCGTTACCTGCCACCGCGCGGTTGGTCGACCAGGCTCTGGCAGCCGATCTCGCCGCCAGACCGCGTACCGTTGCACTTTTCGTCCGTGGCACCGTGGCCCTCGCCCGTGGCCGCTATGAGGCGGCGCGAAGCGACCTGGCGTCAGCGTTGGCCGGCGAGCTGCCGGCGAGCCTGCGCCCCCAAGCGCACAACAACTTAGGCGTTGCCTTGACCCGCCTGGGGCGTCTCGAGGCCGCGCGCGAGGCTTTTCGATCAGCCGGAGGCCCTGGCCGGGCCACCGAGGCGATCCTGAACCTGGGCATTCTGCTCGATGACCACGTCGGTGAGCCGCAGCAAGCTCTGGGGCGTTATCGCGAGTATGTCGCGGCGGGCGGCCGCCGCCGGTCCGAGGTCGGTGCCTGGATCGAGCGCCTGGAGAGGATCTACCGATGAGCGGCCGGCGGATTCGCGCGGCGGTCCTGGCCGGCTTGGCGTCGGTCGGGCTGGCCAGTGGAGCGGCCGGCCAACGCACCCTGATGGTCTATCTGCCGAGCGCGCCGGTCGAGGCGGCCAATCGCCAAGCGTCTGCGGTGACCTCGTTGGCGGAGGTCCTCTCGCAGCAGCTCCCAGAGGAAACCCTCGAGGCCGAGATCTTTCGCCGTTGGCGTGACGCCAAGGAATATCTGAGCACCCATTCAGACGTCTCGTTGATGCTGAGCGACGCGGCTTTCGCCCTGCAAGCCCCCGAAGGTCTGGAGCCGGCATATCGCTTCGTGCGCCAGGGTCGCGAGACGTACCGGCGTCGCCTGGTGGTGCGGCGTGATCGATCAGACCTCGGTCAGCTGGCCGATCTGAAGCAGAAGTCGCTGGCCATCGTCGAAGCGGCTGGGGCTGGCGATGCCGCCTTCCTGCAGCGGGAGATCTTTTCTGGCGACCTCGACCCCGCGACCTGGTTCGCCACCTTGCAGCCGACGACCGATGATTTCGAGGCCACCGCCAGCGTGCTCTATGGCCAGACCGATGCGGCGCTGATCGCCGAGTACAATCCTTTACTCGCCGATCATCTGGAGATGGATCTGCGGGTGATCTACGACAGCCCCGAGATCTCCTTGCCGGTCCTGTCAGTGCGCTCCAGCGCGTTCGACGAGGGGCAGCGCCGGGCGCTCGATCGGGCGGTTCGACAGCTGGCCGCCGATCCGGCTGGGCAGAAGACTCTGGCACGCCTGGGTATCGAGGGTTTGCGGCCGGTCGGTGGCGGCGCGGCGCTCGAGCTGGCGCAGAAGGATGCCAAACGACTGGAGATCGCTTTGCCGACCGGCTCGGAGTGGAGCCTCGGTCGCCTGCCGCGACCGGGCGCTTCGGAGCTTTCCTTCGGTGTCGCCGTGGAGCTGCCCGAGATCCCGTTGACCCCGGATCCGAATTGACGCCGGGACGGTTCTTCCCGGCTCGGCCGATGTACTAGGATGGGGCTCCCTCGGAGCGAGAGCGATCATGCAACGAATCCTTCTGGTCGAAGACAACGAAATGAACCGGGATCTGATCTCCCGGCGACTCAAACGGCGAGGTTTCGACGTCTCCCTGGCCGTCGATGGCGCGGAAGGTGTCGAGAAGGCGACGTCCGAGCTGCCGGACCTGATCATCATGGATATCGGCCTGCCGGTTCTCGATGGCTACGAGGCGACTCGGTTGCTGAGGGAAACCGATGCGACGCGGCGCATTCCGATCATCGGCCTGTCGGCGCACGCCATGTCGGGCGACGCACGCAAGGCCCTGGCTGCCGGTTGCGACGACTACGACACCAAACCGGTGGAATGGTCGCGACTGTTGGGCAAGATCGAAGTCCAGCTGAAGCGTGTGCAGGAGGAGGCAGCGCTGCAAGGCGATGCTGAGGACGCCGCACCGGAAGAAGCCGCCGTGGCTGACCCCAACGCGGCCCATCTGCTGGTGATCGACGACAGCGCGATGCATCGCGAGATGCTCTCCGGCCGTTTGGCGTCGCTGGGCTATACCTTCGACCTGGCCGGCGAAGTGCAGAGTGCCCTGAGCCTACTGCAGGAGAAGACGTTCGACGCGGTGCTACTGGACGTGACGCTGCCTACCGTCGAGGGCCAGCCGATGCTCGAGTGGATCCGGGCGGATTCGCGCTGGCAGGATCTGCCGATCCTCATGCTGTCGACGGTCGACACCGTCCGAGCGGCGATCGACTGCTTGTCGCGCGGTGCCGTCGACTTCGTGCCCCAGCCATTTCACGCCGAAGTGCTCAAGGCGCGGATCGATGCCTGCCTGGATCGATCGCGCATCGGCCAGCGCCTGCGACAGGTCGAAGACGAGCTGGCGTCCGAAAAGCGGCGCTCGGAGCATCTCCTCCACACCTTGCTGCCGGACGAACTGGTGCAGGAACTGCGCGAGACGAACAAGATCTTGCCGCGCCGGGTCGATGGCGTCGCCCTGCTGACGTGTGACGTGGCGGGGTTCCGGCAGGCGAGCGACGCGCTCGAGCCCGAGGATGCGGTGCGGCGTCTGCAACGCATCTTCCTGGCCTTCGAAGAGATCATCGAGCGCCATGGCCTGACGAAAATTCGCACCTCGGGCGACACCTTCGCCGCGGCCGGTGGCCTCTTCGCGCCGTCGCCCGCGGCAGCCTCCATCGCGGTCCGTTGCGGCTTGGAGATGCGTGAGGCCTGCAGCCAGCTCGAGGCCGAATGGCCTCTGCGGGTGGGAGCCCACATCGGGCCCGTCATTGTCGGCGTCGCAGGTTACCGCAAGGCGCAATTCGATCTGTGGGGCGCCGCGGTGCGGACCGCGGTTCGGGTTCGCCGCTCCGGGCAGCCGGGAGCCTTGCATGTCTCAGAGGCGGCCTGGCAACAGCTAGCCGAGCAGGTTACGGGGCAGCGCCTGGGCGAAGCCAAGCTCGAAGACGGCGGCACGGTGACGATCTACCGGGTCGACCGTCTGGCCGACTGAGTCAAGTCCAGGGCTGGCCGATCTCGCGCGGTGCGACCACCGGCGGTAGGGTCTCGGACGTGTTGCCCGATCGCGGTGGCGGCTCGAGCAGTAAGGAGAAGTCGAAGTCTTCGGCCGGCGGTGGGATCCGGATCGGAGGTGTCTTGCCGGTCTTGGCCTCCGAGTCGGCGGCGGCCCACGAGGAGCCTGGGGTCGACGCCTGCGGGATCTTGTGGGTCACTTCGTCCTCCAAGGCCTCGACGAGGCTCTGTGCCAGATCGGCGGCGGTCGGCCGGAGATCGGGATCCTTGATCAGCGTCTGCATGACCAGCGCAGCGAGGGCCTCCGAGATGTCCGGCCGTGCCTCTTGCAGCGGCTGGGGTTGGGTGGTGAGGTGCATCATCGCCACCGCCATGGCCTCGTTCTTCTCTGATTCGAAAGGGGGGTGGCCGGCCAGCAACTGGTAGAGCACGATGCCGAGAGAATAGACATCGGACCGGCCGTCGTAGGCGGCGCCGCTCAATCGCTCCGGTGCCATGTAGGCTGGCGTGCCGAGGATCCCTTCATCGAGGGTGAGGTGCTGGCCCATCGCCGCTTCACCGACCAATTTAGCGATACCGAAGTCGAGCACCTTGACGACTTCGCCGCGTCGCGTCTGGTGCAGGTAGATGTTGGCCGGCTTGATATCGCGGTGGATGATACCGAGGGCGTGGGCTTCGGCGAGGGCCTCACAGATCGGCTGTGCGATCTCTCCGCAGCGCTCGGGTGAGAGCTTGCCGCGGCGCTTGAGCTCCTGCTCCAGGGTGTGGCCTTCGAGGAGCTCCATCACCAGGAAGGCGAGGCCGTTCTCGCCGAAGCTGAAGTCCATCACCGACACGACGTTGGGGTGCTGTAGACGGAAGGCCGAGGTGCCTTCCTGACGGAACCGGGCCAGGGTCTCGGAGGTCTCGTCGACCGGTGCTTGCAGCATCTTGACCGCCACCGACTGCTCGAAATCGAGGTGGGTAGCGCGGTAGACCGAACCGAAATTACCGGCGCCGAGCTCCTCCTCGAGGCGGTACTTACCGGCCAGCACGGCGCCGGGGCCGATGGCGCCGAAGAAAGCAACGGGATCGGTTTTGGGGGGCGACTTCTGGGCGGCCCGGGTGCGTAGCTGGGCCTCGACCCGGGCCAGGACGACGGGGAAGTCGAGCGGCTTGGTGACGTAGTCATTGGCGCCGTTGGACAGCGCCTCGACCATGTCCTCGCTCTGGTTCTTGGCCGTCGCCATGATGATCGGCAGGTCCGCGGCACTGTGCGTTTGGCGCAGGATCTGCAGCACGTCGATGCCGGAAAGGCCCGGCATCATGACATCGAGGATCACCAGATCGACGCCGCCGTTGCGCACGGCTTCAATCCCTTCGGGGCCGTTCTCTGCCGTCAGCACCTGGTAGCCGGAGCGCTGCAGGCGACGGCTGATCAGGTCGCGATTGTCCTGGTTGTCGTCGACGACCAGGACTGTGGCGGCGGCAGCATCCATCGGACTGTCCCGGCGGAGCGGGCCTCTAGTCGACCTTGACCGGATCCGGCGACTCGAAGACAGAATCCGGCAGATGGTCCAGGACCGCCAGATCACTGAGCATGCGCTCGTTCTTCTCCGCCGTGTTGTAGCGCCGTGGTGACAGCATCACCTTGCCGTGGCGTGCCCAATCGGTCCACTGCCAGTGGGTCGGCTCGCGGTCTTCTTCCCAGCTCTCGAGGAAGTAGGCCCAACGCTCCATCAGCCCGGTGTCGCGGTTGATGTAGGCCCAGTAAGTATCGCCCGGGGTCAGGCCGACACCTTCGAAGGTCAGCTTGAGCTTGTCGAAGGTCGTATCGTCGATCGTCTCTTCGCCGTCATAGGCCAGGTTCACGCCCGGATCGAGCAGCTTGTAGGGCATCACCAGCCAGTAGGTGTCGTTGATCCATGCGCCATAGGCGCCCTTGAGGCGCTTGTCCTTCTCTTCCCCTTCCATCACCTCGCCGTTGACCACCACGGTACCCTCGCGGGTGTTGACGTTGTGCAGGATGACGTAGGAGTCGCCGTCGCGGCTCTTGCCTTCCAGGCGATGGCGCCCGGTCTGGCGATCCCAGTGGTGCAGCCGGAAGCCGAAGAAATTGAAGCGGACGAAGCGAGTCGCATCCCACGCGTCTTGGCCGCCCATCGCCTCGACGACAGACTCAGCCAGTTCGACGGCCTTGGGGTCACGCTGCTCGGCGAGGCTGCTGACCGGTAGCAGAGCGGTAGCCAGCGCCAGACCGAGCCAGCGTCGGCGGGCCGGACGCCGGACCACGGACAGGTACGAATTCCTTATCGACATGGATCGAGATCTCCTTGGATCGCTCAATAGATGGGTCTTGAATCTGCCTGATCATAGGGCATCCCCCGATGCGGCGCCAGCTTCGGTGCAACGTCGGTGGAACCGTCGGTTGACACCTCTGTACGGTTGGCGTAGCTTCGAAGACTCGTCCGCGTGACAAATTGGCTGCGCTCGAATCGATCCGTGCCCATTCCCATTCAGAAGCTCCTAGCGGCTGGCGAGCCCCTGCCGCTGCCTCTCACCCTGGAAATTGCCCGCCAGGGTCTGCACGCCGTCGAGTCGGTCCATCACCGCGGCGAAGCCCACCGCGGGATCTCGACAGAAAGTCTGGGGCTGAGCTGCGATGCCGCTGGCCGGCTGCTGGCCCATCTGTCCGATCCGCTGCCCGCCGTCGAGGGCCAGCGAACCCTCTCAGCCTCTTCCGAAGGCGTTCTGCTCGCCGACTTCAAGTATGGTGCCCCGGAAACCTTCGACGATGCCGCCGGCTTCGATCGCCGGCACAGCGATCTCTACTCGTTCGGCCTGGTGCTCTACGAGCTGTTGACCGGTGTCTTCCCGATCATCGGCAACAGCCCGTCGTCCTTGATCGCCGGCCATCTCTTTCGTCCGCCCCTGGCGTTTGCCGAGTCGGACCCTTCCGGCCAGGTGCCCGAGGTGGTTCGCCGAGTTGTCTTGCAGGCGCTGGCCAAGAGTCCTGATGAGCGTTTCGCTGACGCTGTCAGCTTCGCCGCGGCGCTGCCCTCCGCTCCTGAAGTCGATTGGCAGGCTCTCGAAGTGCGGCGAATCGTCGACTTCGTTCGAGCGCTCGAATCGGCGCCGGAGGCCGACCCCGAGGCGACGGTCGTCCTCCGGCGCGAAGAGACCGGGGAAACCGCGCTGATCGAGCCCCCGGTCTTCGATGGCGTACCGCCCGATGGTGTGCCGTCCGAGCAGACGCCGGCGACTGACACCGGCGTCTCGCCTCGCCTCGTGGCCGAGCCAGCCCAGCAGACCTCGGTCATCAAGCCTGGGATCTCGGGGTCGCCGGCCTCGGTGACCGAGATCGATACCGCGGCGACCCGTATTCTCGAGGCTGAGAGCCTACCGGTCCCGGAGCCGCCGGCTTCGGTGACCGAGATCGACACCGCGGCGACCCGAGTCCTCGATGCGGAGACCCTGCGGCAGATCCGCCAGGAGGCTGCCGAGGCTAGCAATGTGAGCCTCAGCGACGATGAGAGTACGGTTCTCCTCTCGCCAGGTGCTGCGCCAGCCCAGGGCCCTGAGGATCTCGAGCAAGCGGTGGCGGAGATTCGCCGCCTGCGTGATGAAGGCAGAGCCGGTGAGGCACTCAAAGAGCTCGATCGCATCGTCCGCCGGGTCGGCCAGGTACCGGTGCTCCAAACCCTGCGCTACGAGCTCGGTGAGGCGTTGCTCGAGCGCGACGCCGAAGAGGAAGAATCGGCCAGCCGCCGGTTCGAGGTGGTGGCTGAGCCTCCAGGCCAGGTGCCGACGCCGCCGACTCGCCGAGGAATCGAGCTGGTACCGGATCCCCCACCCTCGGTCGAGCCCGCACCGCCAGCCGAAAGTGTCGCGGCGGAGCCGCTGCATCGGGGCCTGGACGATGCCACGATTCGATCGATCGACGGCGCACTACCTCCGCCCCCTGAGCGACCGGAGCCGCCGGTTGCCCACGGCAGCCGCAACATGGTGGTCGCCGGTCTCCTGCTGGCGGCGGTCTTTGCCGTGGTGGGCTATTTCCTCCTTCGCCAGGGCCGGGCGAACGAGCCCGCCTTGCAGCCACAAGATGTCGAAGCCCAGGCGATGAGCCCCGGAACCCTGATCCTCGATGCCGTGCCCTGGGCCGAGATCGTCGACCTGGAGAACCCCTTTCTCGACGAGGCGCCAACGATCTCCCCCTCACGCTTTACGCCTGTTGTCCTCGAGCTGCCGCCGGGAGAGTATCGAATGACCTTCGTTTACCCGCCGACCGGTCAGCTGGAAGAGCGCATCCTGCAGGTCGACAGCGACCAGCTTGTCGAAGAGCGCGTCGTCTTTCAGCAGCTCGATGCGGACCGCTACTTCGAACAGGTCGGATGGTAGCCTGATGATGGGACGCGAGATCTTGCGGCGCAGGGCCCTTCGAACAGTCGGTGCCTCCGCCCTCGCCTTGGTCGTGTGGCTGCCGGCCGCCGGCCGGTGCCAGCAAGGTGAAGCCGGTGCGGGTTCTCTGACACCCGGCCAGCGCGCAGTGACCGATATCGCTGCCGCCGAGCAAAAATCGCGCGACATCGTCCGTCTGCGCGAGCATCCGGACTTTGCCGAAGCCAACCGGCGGGACGAGAGTCTGGAAGGCCTTGTCGACCGCGCTCGTCGACTGCTCGGCGTTGCCAAGAGTGGCCTGGAGCGTGCTGAGCAGAGCCAGTCCGCCACCGGCTTTTCCGACGCTGCCCTCCTGGCCCGCCGTTCGACGAGCCAGTTCCAGGCCTACGAAGATCAGATCCGCAGCCTGTTCGAGGCGATCGAGCTGGAGCGCAACCCGCCGCCCCCGATCAGGCCAAAACTCTCAAATAACTATTGTGGAGAAGTGTATTTTTTATTGAAACGACAGGCAGAAAACAAAACAAATCTGACAATGTTTGTCTGTTTGTCTGTCTGTCTGTCTGTCTGTCTGTCTCTCTGTCTGTCCACAAAACTTTGGGGCAGCCTAGGGAAAGATTGAATGGTCAGATTTGGTTAAAATTATGCAAACAACAAGTGTGCAAAATTTAAATTGAATAAAAATAATACCCTTTTTGCGGTGGTCTC
>JBCCGX010000406.1:0-8257 GCA_039029035.1 Acidobacteriota bacterium
ACGTAGCGATCGGACACCACCCGTACGAGACCGGATGCATGATGTAAGGAGGTTGCGCATGTTCGATGCTGCCGTCAATTGGGGCAACGGGAAAGCCTATTTCTTCAAAGGAAACCGGTACGTCCGCTATGACCTGGTCGCCGATCGGGCGGATCCCGGATTCCCCGCTCTGCTCAACGAGCAGAACTGGCCAGGCCTGACTTTCGGAAGTATCGATGCAGCGGTCAATTGGGGCGATGGAAAGGTTTACTTCTTTTCCGGTCAGGATTGCATCCGTTACGACGTGCGGGCACGACGCGCCGACGCTGGCTATCCTAGATCGATCGAGAACACTCTCGGCTTGGGCTTCGACCGGATCGACGCCGTGGTCAATTATGGCCATGGGCATATCTACTTCTTCAGTGAAGGCAAATATGTCTGCTACGACCTGACCGCCGGCCAGGTCGTGAGCGCCCCCCACCCGGTCGATCAGTCGTCCTGGCCAGGCCTGAGCTTCGATCAGATCGACACCGTGCTCACCTGGGGTGCCGGCAAGGCCTATTTCTTCCGCGGCGGCGAGTGGATCACCTACGACCTGGTGAAGGATCGAGCGGAGAAAGGTTATCCCCGAACCGTCAATGAGGCACGCTGGCCAGGATTGAGCTTTGCCGGCACCGCCTCGGAGAACGTCGAAGCCGGAGCCGGGGCCCAAGAACAAGCCGAGGCAGAGCGCGAGCGACGGGAGCACGAGGCGGCCGAGCACGACGACGCCGAGGCTCTGGAGCAGGCGAGAGCCGCCGAGCAACGAGCCGCCGAAGCCGAGGAGAAGGCCCGGACCGCCGAGCAACGAGCCGCCGAAGCCGAAGACAAGGCCAGGGAGAACGCACAGAAGGCAGCTGAAGCCGAGGAGAAAGCAGCAGCCGCCGAGAAGAACGCGGCCGACGCCGAGACGAGAGCCCAAGCCGAGGCGCAAAAAGCGGCCGACGCTGAAGACCGGGCGCAAGCCGAGGCCCAAAGAGCCACCGAGGCCGAAAAACAAGCGAAGACGGACGCACAAAAAGCAGCCGACGCCGAGCAGCGGGCAGCCGACGCCGCGCAACGGGCCAGCGAGGCCGAGAAGCAGCGCCTGGAGGCCGAGACCAGGGCCCAGGCGGCTGAGAAGCAAGCGCAGACGAGCCAACAAGAAGCCCTCTCGGCCAAGAAGAGCGCGCAAGAAGCCGAGCAACGGGTCTTGGCTCTCGAGAAACAGTTGCAGGCCGCCGAGCAACAGGCTGCCTCGGCCGAGAAGCAGTTGCAAACCGCCCAACAAGAGCTTGCGACCACCACCCAACGCGCCACGCAGTGCGAAGAGAAGCTGCAGGCTCAGCAGGAGCAGATCGAAGACTTGGAAGAGGAGTTGGAGGCCGACGCACCGAGCGTCACTCTGACCGACAGCGCGGGCCAGGTGACCGACCTGACGGCAGATTTCGTCGCTGGCAAACCCAGCAAGCCGTACGTCTATGAGGCTTCGGTCACCGGAGCCCTCTCATTCGGCCCTGGCACCTATTACACCCGTATCTCTGCCTCAGGTGTCAATCTGCAGATCGTCGGCCTCGGTCCCGAGCGCACCACGCTCGACGGCGCCGGCGGTGATTGGGTCATTTTCGACGACCACGGGGGAACGGTCGTCGTTTCCGATCTGAGGCTGACGGGAGCCGAAGCCGGAGTCCGAAGCGACGGGTCCAGATACGTCACTCTCAATCGTGTCTTCATCGACTCCTAGGGAGGACTGAGCCATGGCGAATCAATCGACGAGCAAGAGTGAAGCGCTCGTGCTGCATCTGCCTTTCGACGAGCTGATCGAAGGTCAGTTGGCGGAGCCTTCCGGCAATCGGTATCCGGCACCCAATGTAAAGAGAGTTGTGGAGGACGAGACCTTCGGCCATGTGTTGGAGCTCAACGGCACTTCCGACTACGTTCAGTTGGAGGCCAGCGACAAGTTTCGTCTGAAGGATTACACCGTCGAGCTGTGGATCCGGCCTAACGGTCGGCCGACCGGGGGCTGGACCGGTCTGGCCGGGAAGCCGGGCCGGAACTACCATCTCTGGCTTCACCACGGCGGCCGCGCTCTCCATTGTTTTTGGACCCAGGAAAGAGGGACCAACACCGTCACGCCCATGACCCCTGCCGGATCGATCCCCTGGAGCGTGTGGACCCATCTGGCGATCACCAATGACGGCAAGACCGCCAAAACCTACGTTAATGGTGAGGAGAAGGCCAGCGGCCCCAGCGGAACCCTGAAGACGACCGACTACCCGGTGTACGTCGGGCGGAATCTCGACGGGTCCGCCGCGAACTACTTCAACGGACGGATGGCCCATCTCCGGCTATACGAGCGGGCCTTGTCTGCGGAAGAGATCCGCCAGGACATGGCGGCCGACCAGGTGAAGGCCTTTACGGTCACCAATACCGAAAACAACGGGCCGGGCTCCCTGCGCAAAGCGATCCGCGACGCCAACGCCTCGGGCAAGCCAGCGGTCATCGAGTTCGATATTGGTGGCGGTGGTGCGCAGACCATCGCGCTCCAACAGACCCTGCCCAACGTGACCGGCCCAGTGTCGATCGATGGCTCGACTCAGCCCGGCTTCACGGGCGAGCCGTTGATCAAGATCCAATTCGGCGGGACCGCCTTGACGCTCAACAACCTCAAAGACGCCACGATCAACGACTTGGACCTGTCCTGGACCGGTACGGCGGCAAAAAACTACGGTCTCCGAGCCGACTACTGCACCAACTTGACGATCCGGAACCTGAAGGCGGCGAACCGAACCGTGGGTGTCATGGTGGTCAACTCGACGGACGTGCGGGTCTTGGACAACGACCTGCGCAACAGCGGTAAGGGCGGAGATTGTTTCGGCCTCTATCTGCATACGATCCAGGCGGACAAGCTGCCGGGCGGCGTCGAGGTGCGCGGCAACCGATTCGGCGACGCCGACGGCGCAGTCTTCATCCACAAGATGAAGGATCTGAAGATCTCCGACGGCTCAATCGAAGGATCCAACATCGTCCTCGACCAGGGCGGCTTCGACACCCTGAGCGGCACCTGGGACGTGCTCGATTTCCGCGAGATCGAAAACACCACCATCGAGAGCCTTGACTTGTCCTATAGCGGCAAGAAGCCCAACGGCATCGCCTTGCGGGTCACCGGAGGTTCCAGCGTCACGGTGAGAAACCTGAAGACTGCCAATCGATACGATGGCATCGTCATCATCGGTGTCACCGATGCCAGGGTGCACGACAACGACCTGCGGCAATCCGGATTTCAGGGAGATCACTTCGGCCTGTACCTTCACACCCTCGAAGCTGACCAGCTACCGGGAGGTGTCGACGTGCGAGGCAACCAGTTCGGTGAGGCTGAAGGTGCCGTCTGCATCTACAAAATGAAAGACCTGAAGATCTCCGACGGCTCCATCGAAGGGTCCAACATCGTCCTCGACCAAGGCGGCTTCGACACCATGGGAGGCACCTGGGACGTCCTCGATTTTCGTGAGATCGAAAACACCACCATCGAGAGCCTCGACCTGACTTACGCCGGTGAGGAGCCCAAGGGCTCTGCCTTGCGGATTGGCGGAGGCGCCAGCGTCACCGTCCGCAATCTGACCACCGCCAATCGACTCGAAGGCATCGTCATCAGCGCCGTCACCGACGCCAGGGTGCTCGACAACGACCTGCGGCAATCAGGATTTGTCGGCGATCGTTTTGCTCTCTACCTACACACCATCAAGGCTGGACAATTGCCGGGAGGCGTCGAAGTTAGAGGCAACCGATTCGGCGACGCCGAGGGCGCCTTCATGATCTACAAGATGAAAGATCTGAAAATCTCCGACGGCTCCATCGAAGGGTCCAACATCGTCCTCGACCAAGGCGGCTTCGACACCATGGGAGGCACCTGGGACGTACTCGACTTCCGCGAGATCGAAGACTCCACCATCGAGAGTCTCGACTTGACCTATGCCGGCGACGAGGCCAAGGGCGTCGCCTTGAGAGTTAGCGTAGGCGCCAACGTCACCGTCCGCAATCTGACCACTGCGAATCGACTCGAAGGCATCGTCGTTGTCGGAGTCACCGACGCCAGGGTGCTCGACAACGACCTGCGGCAATCAGGATTTGCCGGCGATCGGTTCGCTCTCTACCTCCATACCCTCAAAGCAGGGCAGTTGCCGGGAGGCGTCGAAGTCAGAGGCAACCGATTCGGCGACGCCGAAGGCGCTTGCATGATCTACAAAATGAAGGATCTGAAGATTTCCGACGGCTCTGTCCAAGGGTCCAACATCGTCCTCGACAAGGGTGGATTCGACACCATGGGCGGCACCTGGGACGTACTCGACTTCCGCGAGATCGAAGACTCAACCATCGAGAGTCTCGATTTGACCTATGCCGGCGAGGAGCCCAAGGGCTCTGCCTTGCGAGTTAGCGGAGGCGCCAACGTCACCGTCCGCAACCTGACGACCGCCAATCGACTCGAAGGCATCGTCATCAGCGCCGTCACCGACGCCAAGGTGATCGACAACGACCTGCGGCAATCAGGATTTGTCGGCGATCGTTTTGCTCTCTACCTACACACCATCAAGGCAGGGCAATTGCCGGGAGGCGTCGAAGTCAGAGGCAACCGATTCGGCGACGCCGAGGGCGCCTGCATGATCTACAAAATGAAAGACCTGAAGATCTCCGACGGCTCCATCGAAGGGTCCAACATCGTCCTCGACAAGGGTGGATTCGACACCATGGGCGGCACCTGGGACGTACTCGACTTCCGCGAGATCGAAGACTCCACCATCGAGAGTCTCGACCTGACCTATACCGGCGAGGAGGCCAAGGGCGTCGCCTTGAGAGTTAGCGCAGGCGCCAACGTCACCGTTCGAAACCTGACGACCGCCAATCGCCTCGAAGGCATCGTCATTGCCGGAGTCACCGACGCCAGGGTGATCGACAACGACCTGCGGCAATGCGGTTTTGCCGGCGATCACTTCGCTCTCTACCTCCATACCCTCCAGGCAGGGCAGTTGCCGGGAGGCGTCGAAGTCAGAGGCAACCGATTCGGCGACGCCGAAGGCGCTTGCATGATCTACAAGTTGAAGGACTTGAAGATCTCCGACGGCTCCGTCCAAGAGTCCAACATCGTCCTCGACAAGGGTGCCTTCGACACCATGGGCGGTACCTGGGACGTACTCGATTTCCGCGAGATCGAAGACACCACCATCGAGAGCCTCGACCTGACCTATGCCGGCGAGGATCCCAAAGGCATCGCCCTACGGATCTCCGGAGGATCCGACGTCACGGTTCGCGACCTCGATGCTCGCAACCGAACGAGCGGCGTCATCATCTCGGGCGTCAAAGACGCCCGCGTCGAGAGCCTACGATCGTGATCCGACCGGTGCCCGGCCGCGAGCCCACCTGCGATTCGGCTTAATGTAAGAAAGCGCCAAAGGGGAACAAGAGCTATGGGCAGCAGTCCAATCACCAACAACCGCTCAACTCTCGCATTCGACGGCAAGAACGCTCACATTTCTCTCGGCTCAATGCAAGTCGATTACTCCCAGGGCTACACCGTGGAGGCCTGGGTGCGGTACGAGAGCTTCAACCATTGGTCGAGGATCATCGACTTTGGCAACGGTGCTGGTGCCGACAACATCCTTCTCGCCAACCAAGAGACCACGGACAATTTGTACTCGCACGTCTTCCACGGCAGTACCACCAAGAACCTGGGCGTCAAGACACTTCAGCTCAATCAGTGGACCCACGTGGCGGCAACGATCGACAAATCGCACAAGACGATTCTTTATAAAGATGGTGAGCCGGTGCTCGACGGGACAACCTGGTTGCCCAGGAGCGTGAACCGGACGAAATGCTATATCGGCCGCAGCAACTGGCCGACCGATGCCTACTTTCAGGGTCAGATGGCCGAGGTGCGTATCTGGAAGTTCGCTCGCAGCCAAGAACAGATTCAGGCGGAAATTTACACTCGCCTGAGTGGGGCAGAGCCCGAGCTGGTTGGGTACTGGCCGATGGACGAGGGTGAAGGGGGCGTTGCCCACGATCGGAGCAGCGCAGCCCATCACGGAAGTCTCCACGCCGCGACTTGGGCGCAGGCCGAGCTCCCGGTGAAGTCCGCCAAGCGGGGACCCTTTGGCGCCACCACCGCAGGACGGGCTTTCGTAATCGTTCCGCCGGACGGTATGGCCGAGCCGAGAATCAAGGTGGTCGGGATCCATCACGCCTGGGCAGTCGCCCAGCCACAAGTGCAATACGAGAGCCTCACTGAGGAACCGACATCCATCGACTCCTCGCTGCAAGGCACTCATTTCGAGGTTCCGCGCAACGACTACCTGGTGGCTGTCTCCGCCGGCTGGGGCAGCCAAGCACCGCAATACGTAAGAAACGAACTGATCACCCTGCAGCTCGAAACCTATCGCGGGCTGAAGTCGCCCCTCTATGGTGGCGGTAGCGGCAACTATGACGTCGATAAATTCGAGCTGCGGGCCGACGAGGGTCAGAAAATCATCGGTTTCTTTGGCACTCGCGGGGGAACCCAAGACTTGCCGCAGCGTCTCGGTCTGTACCTTGGTGAAATCACTGAAACCATGGACGACCTCGAACCGGCACTGATCTTCGATGGGCAGAACAGTTCCGTAGACATGGGAGCTCAGGCCGCCTTCAAGGTCCCGAAGGCGCTGACTTTAGAAGCCTGGGTCAGCGCAGCTGCGCAGCAGAAATGGGCCGGTATCGTCTCGAAGACCTACGACACTGGCTCCACAGAAAGTGGCTACGGGATGTTGCTCGACGGTGACGGCGGCGTCTGCTTCAGCCTCAAACCGCAGTCGAAGTCGATGCAGTACCTCAACACCGGCAAGGGAAGTCTCGAGCTGCATCGCTGGCACCACGTCGCTATGACCTACGATGGCCAGCGGATGACGATCACCATCGATGGCGCCGAGGTCAAGACGCAGGCGGTCGCTGCATCGGCGATTGACTACGACCCCGACCACAACCTCTATCTCGGCATGTACAAGGATGACGACGAGACCTATCCCTTCCACGGCAAAATGGCCGAGGTGAGGATCTGGAACGTCGCCCGCAGTCTAGATGACATTCTCAACACCAAGGATCAGCGACTAGCGGGGAACGAGCCCGGACTCGTGGCTTACTGGCCCCTGAGCGAAGGGGCTGGCGAGACGGTGCACGACCACACCTCGAACGGCAGCAACGCCGTGGTCCACCTGGCGACCTGGCGAGAGCACGTCCTGCCGGCTCTGGAAAACCCACAGCCAACCGTGTTCGAGGTGACCAACACCGAGAACAGCGGCCCAGGGTCCTTGCGCAAGGCGATTCGCGATGCCAACGCCGCGGGTCGGGCGGCGGTCATCACGTTCAACGTCGGTGGGGGTGGCGCGCAGACGATCGCGCTCCAGCAAGTCTTGCCGAATGTGACCGGTTCGGTGTCGATCGACGGTTCGACCCAGCCTGGTTTCAGCGGGGAGCCGCTGATCAAGATCCAGTTCGGCGGAATCGCCTTGACGCTCCGAAGCGCGACCGATGCCACCATCAACGATCTGGATCTGTCCTGGACGGGCGACGCGGCGAAGGGCACGGCTTTCCGCGCCGACTACTGCACCAACCTGACCCTCCGGAACCTGAAGACGGCGAACCGGGTCATGGGCGTCGTGGTGGCCTACTCCACGGATGTGCGGGTCCTGGACAACGATCTGCGCGACGCCGGCCGTGAAGGCGATCAGTTCAGCCTCTATCTGCATACGATCCAAGCCGACAAGCTACCTGGCGGCATCGAAGTGCGCGGTAACCGATTCGGTGATGCCGAAGGGGCCTGTTTCATCTACAAGATGAAGGACTTGAAGATCTCCGACGGCTCCGTCCAAGGCTCCAACATCGTCCTCGACAAGGGCGGCTTCGACACCATGGGAGGAACCTGGGATGTGCTCGAGCTCCAGCAGATCGAAGACACCACTATCGAGAATCTCGACCTTTCCTATGCCGGCGAGGAGCCCAAGGGCGCCGCCTTGCGGATCAACGGAGGTTCCAACGTCACCGTCCGAAACCTCACCACCGCCAATCGCCTCGAAGGCATCGTCATCGTCGGCGTCACCGACGCCAGGGTTCTCGACAACGACCTGCGTCAATGCGGATTTGTCGGCGATCGGTTCGCTCTCTACCTCCACACTATCGAGGCAGGCCAGCTGCCGGGAGGCGTCGAAGTGCGGGGCAACCGATTCGGTGACGCGGA
>JBCCGX010000407.1:0-8256 GCA_039029035.1 Acidobacteriota bacterium
CGAACGCCGCGATCCGTACCAACGAGCCCTCGGAGCTCGGTGCCGCGCCTCGCCGCTGGGCCTTGAGCTCGGCGTAGACGGTGGCCGACAGCACCGAGTGCAACGGCTTCCATTCGGCCAGGTATTGCGGCACATCATCGGCCGTCGGGCGCACCAGGGCGCCGAAGGGCAAGAGGTGCAGGGCGCCGTCCGGCACCAGGAGCAGTCGTTCGCTGGCCGCGATCGACGCCGCCGCCGGCCCGATCAGAGTCTCGTAGAGGGCCTGGCTCGCTTTCATGAAGCTCGCCCGGCGATGGCGCCAGGGGGGGTTCTCGATCAGCTCGCGGAGCGCCTCCACCCGCTGCTGCAACGCCGTGGCGCCGATCGCCAGCGGGTGAACCCGGAGCTCCTCCTCGCGGCTGACGACGAAGAGGTCGGTCCGCTCCTTTCCCACGCTATAGGACAGCATCACCGTCCCCGGATCGAGGGCAGCGCGCGCCGCAGCCAAATCCAGGGGCTGAGGGTACTGCAGGGCGCCCAGGCGGGGCGAGGAGCGTCGAATCGCTTCCTCCAGATCACCGGCCTCGGCACGCAACAGATGCAGGCGTTCGAGCACCGCTTCGATCTGATCCCCGTGGTCCCGCCGATTGAGCTTGGCGAGCTGCCGCTGCTGGCGATCGAAGCGTTCGGCCAGGGTGCGGCGTTGGCGATCGAGTGTCTCGGAGATATCAGCGGTAAACAGAGTATCGCGCTCGCTGAGCTGCTCGAGAAAGCTGCGCGCCCGGGAGCGCTCCAGCGTTTGGAAGGCCAGGGCCGGCTGCCCGAGCTCCAACTGGGTCGCCAGGGCGTCGCGGTAGTACTCGCTGTAACGCGCCCGAAAGCCGGCGCGCACGTCCTGGGAGCCGCCGAGCCGGTCGACCTGCTGCTCCAAGCTGTCGATAGCGCGCCGGAAGTACTCATCGGCCCGAGCCAGCTGCGGTGGCGACTGGCGGCGATAGAGGCGCCCGAGAGCATGCAACGTCACCGCCACCTGAAAGCTGTGGGGCGCCAGCCGTTGACGGTTCTCCAGCGCCTGCAGGTAGAGGTCTTCCGCCCGGTCGAGCTCGCCTAGCTGCCACGCGACAGTGGCCAGGTCGTGCAGGCTATAGGCGGTCGACAGGCCCCCCGGCGCCTGCTCCTGGCGGATGGCCAGGGCACGCTGGTGAAAGTCCTGCGCCACTTGCAGGTCACCGCGTCGCTCGGCAACACGGCCGAGGTTGTTCAGGCTGGTCGTCGCCTGGACGCTGCCCGGCCCTAGCCGTTCCGCGATCTCGAGGGCACGCTGAAAGAAATCTGCCGCCGCGTCCAGATCGCCTTGCTCGAAGGCGACCTGACCCAGGCCGTTGAGACCGGCTGCCACGTTCAGGCTATCCGGCGCCTGGGCCTGCTGGATGGCCAAGGAGCGATTGAAGTAGTCCTTCGCCCGCTCGAGATCACCGCGCTGCGCCGCCACCGACCCGAGATTCTTGAGCGTAAAGACCAGATTGAGACTTCCCGGCGCCAGCTCCTGCTGCAGCGCCAAGGCACGCTGCATCAAGTCTGCTGTGCGCTCCAGGTTGCCGCGGCGCAGGGCGACGCCGGCAAGATTGTTCAGCATGTCGGCGATGGTCAGGGTGGCCGGTGCCAGCTCTTGCCAAAGATCGAGCGCCTGCTGCATGTGCTCTTCCGCGCCCTCCAGGTCGGCCCGACTCCAGCCGACCAGACCCAAGTTGTTGAGAGTCTCCGCCACCAGGAGGGTTCCCGGCCGCAGCTGCTGGCGGATCTCGAGAGACCGCTCCAGCTCGGTCGTCGCCCGTTCGAGATCGCCGACGCGCCACGCCACGAGCCCGATGCCATTCAGACTCTCGGCCGTCGCCAGGCTATCCGGAGCGTGCCGCCGCCGAATCTCGAGCGCTTGTTGAAAGAAGCTCAGTGCGGCGCTCAGATCCCCCTGACGCCAAGCCGAGGTCCCGAGACCGTTGAAGCTCGCCGCGTGCAACAGGCTGTCGCCCTCCGCCGTGCCTTCATAGACGTCGCGCGCCGAGCCGTAGGCCTGGTGCGCCGACTCGAAGTCGCCAGCCCATTCATGCCAGACACCGCTGAGCTGCAAGACCAGCCAACGCTCGAGCGGAGCTTCGGCACGCTGCAACGCCAGGCGATACTGTGCTTGGGCCTTGGCCCATGCCTGTTGCCTCGCCCACACATTCCCCGCCCGCAGCAAGAGCCAGCAGCCTGTAGCCTCATTGTCCGTCGCTGCAGCCAACCGGGTCCATTCGCTCGCGGCGTCCGGCTCGTCGGCAGTCAAGGCCTGCAGGACCTTCAGGTAGTCCCGGAGCTGCGGCTCCGGCATCCAGGGACGCAACTCCGCATCCCAGTGACCGGCCTCGACGGTGAAGACCCGCTCGTCCGCGCCACGCCGGCCGCTGAGCTCTACGGTCCCTCGCGGTGCCTGTTCGAACTCGACCCAGGTCCAGTCGAGGACCGAATTGAGCTCGCCTCGCGCTGCCTCCGGGTTGGCCGGCGGCTGGGGCAAACGGCGCCAAGACCACAGCACGTCACCGGCTTCCAAGCCCGCCCGTTCGAGGGCGGAGCCGGGGCCGACTTCTTCGACCACAAGACCGCGGCGCACCGCCGCCCCATCGTCGGCAGCGAGCAGCGGACCTGTCATCCACAGGCCGATCCATAGGCAACTGACACAGCCCAGCCAGACCGAACGCATCCACGACACTCCGGGACTCCTCTTCATTCGACAGGTTGCGGGGTCGCCTCAGGCGACGCTTCAAGTTTCCACATAGAGAAACGCGTTGGCCAGGCGAGATTGTGATCTCGCAGCTGCAAATTGTTCGCCGATGCGGCGGGGCGGGGGTTCCGGTGGAGTCCGGTCAACGTAGGGCCATCAGCTCGGCGAGCCGCGCCGCGGCTTCGCGACTCACTCGCGAGCTCGCGCCGCGCACCGTGCGGAGAGTCTTCGCGCTGCGCTGCAGGAGCTCCGCCGCGTCCCGGCTACGCCCCTGGGCCAACAGTGCCTCACCCAGGACACTCTCGGCGTCGGCGATCTGCCAGCAGTCCGGCGGCAGCTCGCCGCGCAGGACCTCGAGCGCCCGCCGAGCGTGCGTCTCGGCGTCGTCGGGCCGGCCCTGCTCGGTCAACAATGCCGCCAGGCCACGCTGGGTCGCCGCCACCTCGGGGTGATCTGCGCGCCAACGTGTGGCTTGCTGACTCAGGGCATCCCGGTAAAAGGTCTCGGCGGCCTGCAACTCGCCGCGCAGCTGATGGAAGAGGGCCATGCCGCGCAGGCTTTGAATGATCCGCACGTGATCTCCCGCCGCATAGAGCTCGCGCCGCATCGCCAGGCTCTGGCGCAGCATGGGCTCCGCGGCCTCCAGATCCCCGCGGTCGCGCAACAGCTCACCGAGATCGAACAGACTGTTGGCAACACTGGGGTGCGGCGGTGGATAGAGCCGCTGACGGATGGCCAGGGCCTGGCGATAGGCTGTATCGGCCTGGTCGAGCTGGCCCTGCTCTCTCAAACCCCTGGCCAGGCCATGGAGCCCACGGGCGAGGCTCGACTCGCCGGCCCCGAGCCGCCGCTTCATCGCCAACGACTCGCCAAACAGCTCGGCGCCACGATCGACCTCGCCGTTGGCCAGCACCGCGTTCGCCAGGTTGCCGAGGACCGCGGCGATCGCCTTCTCGTCCACCGGTTGGATCTCGCGATAGATCGTCAGGGCCTCGCGCAGGTGGAGCTCCGCCGCGCGGTACTCGCCATTGTCGTGCAGCACCAGGGCCAGGTTGTTGAGGCTGCGTGCCAGGTAGGGATCCTCCGTCTCCTGAGACTCGCGCCGCAGCCGCAGGCTCTCCTCGAGCAAGGCGCGCGCCTTGGGTAGCTCGCCATGACGGCGGTAGACCTGGCCCATCACGCTGAGCAGGGCCGCCTGCACCCGGGGCTGGCCCCCCAAAGTCTCGCCCACCGACTCGGCGCCCTGGTCGAGCACGTCCCGCACCGTAACCGCCTCCCCCCGCGCCCGGTCCGGCGCCGAGGCGCCGAGTAACTCTTGCAGGAAGGCTCCGAGCTGCTTAGCCTCTGCCTCCTCGTGCTCGATCTGGGCAGCCGCAGCGGCGCGTTCACGCTCGGCGCGCCGTCCCTGGATCTCGATCCAACCCAGGCTGCTAGCGAACGCCACCACCCCGAGCACCGCCGCTAGGCGCCAGGCATGGCGCCGAACGAGCTTCTTCGTCCGATAGAGCCAGTTGCTGCGCGAGGCCAGCACCGGCCGGCCATCGAGCAAGCGTTCGATGTCGTCCGCCAGAGCCTCCGCTGTGCCGTAGCGCTCCGCCGGGTCCGGGTGCATCGCCTTGAGCACGATATCGTCGACATCACTGTCCAGGCCGCTACCGGCCCAGCGCCGCGCCGACGGCCCCTCGCCCGCTGACGACCCCTCGCCCGCCAGAGACGCCTGGCGCTGGCGGGCGTTGACCGAGCTCGGCTTCTCCGGTCGCGGCGCACCGCCGGTCTCGGTCGATGATCGGTCCAAGGTCTCCTGATCGGCGAAGGGCAGCCGCCCGGTGAGCAGCTTGTAGAGCACCACACCGCAGGAGTAGACGTCGCTGGCGGTGGTCACGCGCCGCCCCTGGAGCTGCTCGGGGCTGGCGTAGGCCGGGGTCAACGGGCGGGCGCCGCGCGTCACCGTGTCCTGCGACAGGCTGCCCGGCGCCAGTAGCTTGGCGATGCCGAAATCGAGCAGCTTGGCGACACCCTCTTCGGTCACCAGGATGTTGGCCGGCTTGAGGTCGCGGTGAACAATGAGATTGCGGTGCGCGAACTGCACCGCATCGAGCACCTGGCTAAACAGCTCGAGACGCTCACGCGAGCCCAACTGCCGGATCTCGCAGAAGTGATCGATCGGCGCACCCTCGACATACTCCATGACGAAATAGGGCAGGCCGTCGGGCGTCGAGCCACCATCGAGCAGCCGGGCGACGTTGCGATGGTCCAGGTTGGCCAGGATCTGCCGCTCGTAGCGGAAGCGGGCGATGATGTCGGCACTGCCCATCCCCCGGCGGATGAGCTTGATCGCTACCTCCTGCTCGAACTCCTCGTCGGCCCGCGCCGCCAGATAGACCACTCCCATGCCGCCTCGGCCGAGCACGCGCAGCAAGCGATAAGGGCCGATCCGCTGGCGCTCGTCCTCTTCCGCGTCGGCCTTCGGCGGCCGGCGCTCGAACAGAGGTTGGGCGATGAAGCTGTCGAGTTGCTCCTCCGGCACGAGGAACGACTCGACCTCTCGGCGCAGCTCGGCGTCACCGTGGCAGGCCGCTTCGAGAAAGGTCGAGAGCTCGGCCGGGTCGCGCTCCGCCGCCGAGCCCAGGATCTCTTTCACCTTGTGCCAACGCTCACGTTCCATGCCATGCCCGGATGCTAGCCATCAAGCCCAAAGATGAGCATATCCCAATAGGTCGCTTCGCCAGTTTCGCCCAGGGCCGTTGCTGGCAACACGGGCGACTGACCCTTGCGGCTCGATGCGGCTCGCCAGCTGGCTGACGCTGGTGAACAAAAAAACTCCAAAACCCGTCCACTCGCCGCCTGGTGCCAGTTAGTGAGCCGACGCTCGCGGGAAACGAGCTTTCGAGCCCGCGACAAACCGCAAACCGCGGTGACGAGAACCGCGGTGACGCCGACGCGATCAACGGTTCCGAAGCCTGGCTTGCCAGCCCGAGTCGCCTGGCTTCCGATCTCGGAGATCGATCGCACGATCCACCATCTGAGACATCGAGAGGGTTGCCATGTTCTATGTCCATCGATCCATCATCTTGCCCACACTCCTCACCCTATGCCTTGGCCTGATCTTGCCGACCTCTGCCTGCCTGGCGCTCGAAGGTCGCCCCTTCGCCTGTGATGCGGCAGTCTCCGTTGCCCCCCTTCAATCCGTTGCTCTCCTTCCATCCGTCGAGGGCGATCTCGGACTCGATGGGCGCGACCTCTTGCGCCTGGATGTGCCCGAGCCCGGCCTGTTGTCGCTGGCCCTCTCGCCCACCGATCACTCCGCCGCGCCGTCTCTGGTGTTTCTCGGCCGCGACTGCCGCCCCACCCGGAGCAATATCCTGCCCGGTGAAGAGCTCGGCCGACGGCATGCGCACCAGGTCGAGGCCGGCGCCTACTTCGTCGCCCTGACCGGCACCGGCACCTACTACCTGCAGATCGGCTTCGCCGCCCATCCCCAGAGCTCCGCCGACGGCCTGATCGAGCTCACCTTGACCCACGAAGTGTACGGCCCCACGACGGACCGATGGAGCCTCGGCGGCGTGACCCAGGGCGGCACGATCACCCTCGACCGGCTGCATTGGGATCGCGTGCCGGCAGACTCCACTGGCTTGACCAAAGGGGAGCCGGTCGAAGATCCCCTGGACGAGGAAGATCCGCGCAAGAGCAGCGTCCTCGGCACGAGCTCCCTGCGTCCTCAGGCCACGGTGGTGCTCGGGATCGATCGACCTGGCATCCTCGCTATCGAGAGCTCGACCACAGTCGACGGTCGGCCGATCGAAGCGACCCGCACCTGGGCCCGGGTATCGGCCGGCGACTACGCCCTACCTCTGCCGCCGCCCGAGGAGGCGAGCCAGCTCGTCTTCCGCGGCCGCTTCTACCCCGGCCCCCGCTTCTAGCCCGGCCCCGCTTCTAGCCGTCGGCCCGCGCGAGCTTTTCGAGTAAAATTACCAGCCTATGAGCGCACCCTTCGACATCCGCTACGAGCTCGAAGGTTGGGAGATCTTCGTCGCCCGACTGACTGTCACCCCGGGGCACGACGCCGAGCTCGCCGACCTGCGGGCTCGCGTCGCCGAGCGCGTCCGCGACCGGCTCGATCTTAAGACCCTGGCGACTCATCCGACAGTGAGTGCTCTGCGGCGCCTGTTTCGCGCCGCAGGCACCGACCCGACACGCTATCGGCCGTCGTCCGAGGCCTTGCTCCGCCGCCTGCTGAAGAACCAGGAGATGCCGGCGATCAGCCCGCTGGTGGACCTCAACAATTGCCTCTCGGCCGAGCTGGCGGTGCCTTGTTGTGTGATGGCGGAGGGCACGTTCGCTCCGCCCCTCGTGCTGCGCGCCGGCCGTGAAGGCGAGGCCTACGACTCCCTGCGCGGCCCTTTCAAGCTCACCGGCAGACCGGTGCTGGTCGATGACGACGGACCGCTGGATGCGCCGATCACCGGCAGCCAGCGGGTCAAGGTGCAGCCGGACAGCCCCGGTGCCTGGCTCGCGGCCTATCTGCCGGCCGGGGTGGTGTCCATCGCCGAGGCGCGACAGGTCCTGGATGAGCTGTTGCGGCAAGCGCCGGTGGCGACTGTCGCAGTCGATTTATAGATTTCGACCAGCAGCCGTAGCCTCGGGCGTGAGCCCGTGGTGGGCATCTAAACGCCGCATCGACAGGCCTGGGGAAGGCTCAGCGAGCGTCTTTGACGATCCGCCCGCCCTGCATCACCAGGGCAACGTTCTCGAGCACGGTGACGTCGGTCAACGGATCACCAGCGACAGCGATCAAATCGGCGTAGTGACCCGGCGCCAGGGAGCCGACGTCGTCCGGCCAATCGATCAGCTCCGCCGCGTGGACCGTCGCCGCCTGGATCGCTTCCATCGGTGTCATGCCGTACTCCACCATATAGGCGAACTGCTTGGCGTTGTCACCGTGGGGGTAGACCGCGGCGTCGGAGCCGAACGCCATCTTGACCCCGGCGGCGTGGGCCTTGCGGAAGTTGTCGCGCTGCACCTGGCCCACCTGGCGCTCTTTCTCCAGCGACTCGGGCAAGATACCCATCTCGGCGCCTTCGCTCAAGATGAAGGTGCTGACGTAGACGTCCATCACCAAGACGGTGCCGTGCTCCTTGGCCAGGCGGATGCCCTCGTCGTCGATCAGGCTGGCGTGCTCGACCGAGTCGACCCCGGCGCGAATGGCGCTCTTGATGCCCTCGGTGCCGTGGGCGTGGGCCGCGACTTTGCGCCCCCGCTGGTGGGCCTCCTCGATCAGCGCTCGCATCTCCTCGAACGAATACTGCTGCTTGCCGACATCGGTGCCCTTCGACAGCACCCCGCCGGTGGCGCAGAACTTGATCACATCGGCACCGTACTTGATCACCTCGCGCACCTTGGCACGCACCGCCCAGGGGCCGTCAGCCACCCCGCCGGCGCGATCCTTGTAGGACGACGGCAGCAGGTTGTTGTCGCAGTGCCCGCCGGTGATCCCGAGAGACGGCCCGGCGACCCGGAGA
>JBCCGX010000408.1:0-8252 GCA_039029035.1 Acidobacteriota bacterium
ACCGAGCTTTCGAGCCTCGAGATCCTTCGCCTCTGCGAACGGCAGATGATCAGCCATCTCGACTTGCCGGCCGGCCTTTGGCGGCAGTGGGTCGACGACGTTGCCACGGTTGGTGTGGCGGTGCCGCCGAGCCTCGAAGTGTTCATGACCGGCGGCGAGAGCGTGCCTTGGGAGAAGTTGCGTCGCTGGGCAGCCTTGAGCGAGCGCCCGATGCACTTCCTGAGCTCGTACGGGCCGACCGAAGCCACGGTCACGACGACGCTCTTTCAGACCACCAGGGAGCTACCGGCGGCGCCCGATTTGCCCAATATTCCCATCGGCGAGCCGCTGCCCGGCGTCCAGCTCCTGGTGCTCGACCGTTTCCTGCAACCGGCCGGGATCGGAGTGCCCGGCGAGGTCTATATCGGCGGCGTTGGAGTGAGCCGCGGATATCTCGGGCGTCCCGGTCGGACCGCGCGAGCTTTTGTGCCCCATCCTCCAGCCGGAGCTCGCGGCGGCAAGGCCGGCGAGCGCTGTTATCGCACCGGCGACCTGGCGCGCCATCTTCCAGATGGCAGCGTCGAGTTTCTCGGTCGCGCCGATCGACAAGTGAAGGTGCGCGGATTCCGCATCGAGGTCGGCGATATCGAAACAGCCTTGGCACACCATCCGCAAGTCGAGGAGGTAGCGGTCGTCCTCCACCAGCCGGCCCAGGGCAGCGGCGAAGACCAGCTGGTGGCCTATGTCGTCGCCGAGGCCGAACGCCCACCGCACGCCGGTAGCTTAAGAGCCTTCGTCGCCGAGCGGCTGCCACACTTCATGGTGCCCGCGGTTGTCGTCTTCGTCGACCGCATGCCGGTCACCGCCAACGGCAAAGTCGACCTGGAGGCCCTGCCACCTCCGGAGCCCGGCCTACGCGGCTCCGAAGAGGAGTTCGTGGCACCGCGAACAACAACCGAAGAGCGGCTGGTCGAGATCTGGTCCGATGTCCTCGATGCGGAGCGGATCGGCGTCTTCGACAACCTCTTCGCCCTCGGCGGGCAATCGCTCCTAGCGGTGCAGCTGATTGCCCGGGTCCAGGCCGCTTTCGGCGTCGAGATCCCTCTGCGCAGACTCTACGAGCAGGGCACGGTGGCCGACCTGGCGGTGGCCGTCGACGCAGCGCTGGCCGAGCGCAGCAACGACGACGTAACGACCAGCGCAGCCGCCACAGAAACGTTGATCGCCGAGACTGAACAGCGTCATCGGCCCTTCCCACTGATGCCGGTTCAGGAGGTGTACCTCAGCGGTCAAAGTGGCCTCTACGACCTCGGCGCCTGCGGTAGCAACGCCTACATCGAGCTCGAGATCGGCGGCCCGGCAGAACCTTTCTTGTTGCGCTTCGAGCAAGCCCTCAACCGGGTGATCGCACGCCACGACATGTTGCGCGCGATCTTGCAGCCCGATGGCCAGCAGCGCATCCTCGACCGGGTGCCGCTCTACCGGATCGCCCGCTTCGACCTGCGCCGGCTCGCAGAGTCAGCCCAGGCGGCGCTCGCCGAAATGCAGAACACGCTGCGCTATCGCCGACTGACCGCTGGGCACTGGCCACACTTCGAGCTCGTGGCCTGCCGACTCGAAGACTCCCGCACACGACTCCTGATTCGTATTGCCGCGGTGCTGATCGACGGCGGGAGCCGCGATCTGGTGGTTGCCGACCTCTTCCGACTGCTCGCCGATCCTGCAGCCGACCTGCCGCCGCTGGAGCTTTCCTACCGCGATTGTGTTCTCGCCTGGTCGGCGGCCAGGGACAGCGCCCCCTACCGCCGGGCGCGCTCCTATTGGCTGCGCCAGCTGCCGACGCTACCGCCGGCGCCCGAGCTGCCCCTCGCCAGGCCGTTGACCCCCGAGACTGCGTCGCGCTTCGTCATCCGCAGCTTGACGCCGCTCGATGTCGACGCCTGGGCGGCGTTCAAGCGGCACGCTGCCGACGCCGCGCTGACGCCTTCGAGCGCGATCCTCACCGCCTTCACGGAAATTCTGGCGCGGTGGAGTCACCGCGACGAGTTCACCCTCGGATTGGTAGGTACCAACCCACGGCCGGCTCACCCGCAGGCCGAGCAGATCGTCGGCAACTTCAATACCCTCCACTTGCTCACGGTCCGCGCTGCTACCGGCTCTTTCGCCGACTGCGCGCGTCAGATCCAGGACCACATGGCCGCCAACCTGGAGCACCAGGCGTTCTCCGGCCTGGAGGTTCTGCGCGAGCTCAACCGCACACGCTATCGCTCCTCCCGGGCGGCGATGCCGATTCTCTTCAACAGCGTCATCGAGCTGGCGCAGCCAGCCGGGCAGGCCGGCGAAGACGCCACGGACCAGGAGCCGGCGCCCGCCGAGACACAGGTTCGGCAAGTCGAGGCGAATCTCTACGCGCCGCAGATCCTGCTGTCGCCAACGGTTTTCGAGACCGCCGGAGGTGATCTTGGCTGTAAATGGCAGGCAGTGGACGAGCTCTTTCCCCCAGGCCTGATGGACCACATGTCCGAGGCTTTCACCGCATTGCTGCAGTGCCTGGCCGGCATCTCCGACGCCTGGCAGCAGCCGGTGGACGAGTTGCTTCCGACGACGACGCCCGCGGTGCGCTTCGCCGGAGCACCGACGGAGGCAGCCTCCTCCGAGATGATCGCGGAACCGGCGTCAGTCACAGCCGATCCACAGCTCGAGGCGCGGATCGTCACGATCTGGCAAGAGCTGCTGGAAATCGAGTCTGTCGCCCCTGACGACGACTTCTTCGAGCTTGGCGGCAACTCGCTCCTGGCGGCCCTGCTGCAGACGCGTCTCCGCCGTGAGCTGCGGATCGAACAACCGCTGGCGCGCTTCTTCGAACGCCCGACCGTGGCGGCGCTCGTCAACGAGCTAGCGCGCCGCCAAACCACCCCACCCCATTTAGCGGAGGCCCGATGACAGCCCAGCAGAAACTCCCCGATGGTCTGAAGACCTTCTTCATCCTCTGGTGCGGTCAACTGGTCTCCATCCTTGGCTCCGGCCTCGGCAGCTTCGCGCTGGGGGTCTGGGTTTTCGAACGCACCGGCTCAGTCATGCAGTTCTCCTTGATCGCGTTCTTCGCCATTCTGCCGGGCATCTTGCTGGCG
This sequence comes from Acidobacteriota bacterium, assembly GCA_039029035.1. Classification (GTDB taxonomy): domain Bacteria; phylum Acidobacteriota; class Thermoanaerobaculia; order Multivoradales; family J023; genus JAAELT01. The sequence continues at coordinate 3,111 of JBCCGX010000408.1, forward strand.
CCGGTGGCGGGGGTGGTCGTCGATCGCTACGACCGGCGGCTCGTCATGATGGTGGCCGACACCTGCTCCTCGGTCGCCACCTTGGTGATGCTGGCGCTGCTCCTCAGCGATCAGCTGCAGCCCTGGCACGCGTATCCGATCGTTGGCTGGATGGCCGCCTGTGCTGGATTCCAGCGACCGGCCTTTGCGGCTTCCGTTCCGCTGCTCGTGGCCAAGAAGAACCTGGGCAGGGCCAACGGCATGGCACAGATGGGCCCGGCACTCAGTCGCATCGTGTCGCCCCTGCTGGCCGGGGTGCTGTTTGTGACGATCGGCCTCAAGGGCGTGATCCTGATCGACCTGGTGTCTTTCCTGCTAGCGCTTCTGACACTATCGCTGATCCGCATCCCGCGGCCCGAGCGCAGCGCCGGCAGCGAAGCAGCGAAAGCCAAGTTCAGCCAGGAGCTGACCTATGGTCTGAACTTCATTACTGCCCGCAAGGGTCTCCTCACCCTGTTGCTGCTGTTCGCCATCAGCAACCTGGTCTTCGGCATGGTGCAGCAGTTGTTCACGCCGCTGGTGCTCTCGTTCGCTTCGGCGGAGGTCCTCGGCCGCGTGCTGACCGCCGGCGCGATCGGCGGCGCCCTGGGCAGTCTGACCCTCGCCTCCTGGGGCGGACCACGACGCAAGATCCACGGCATCATCGGCTTCTTGCTGCTCCAGGGATCGATCCTGTTCCTGGCCGGCTTACGGCCGACCGCCTGGATGGTCGGTCTGGCGGCGTTCGGCGCCATGTTCTGTACCCCAGTGATCACCGGCTGCAGCCAAGTGATCTGGCAGCGCAAGGTTCCCCTCGACGTCCAGGGACGCGTCTTTGCCCTCAGACGGATGATCGCCTGGTCGACCTTGCCGATGGCTTATCTGTTCGCCGGCCCACTGGCCGACTATGTCTTCGAGCCGCTGATGGTTGCCGATGGCGCTCTGGCGGGCACGCTCGGCCAACTGATCGGGGTCGGACCAGGGCGCGGTATCGCCTTGCTTTTCATTTTTCTCGGCTCGGTTCTGCTCCTCGCGGTCGGCGTGGCGCTCCTGTTCCCCCGGCTGCGCCACGTGGAGATCGAGGTACCGGATGCGATTCCGGACCGTGATTCGGAGACAGGCCGCAAAGCCAACGAATCAGAGGCCGCCGAGCCGGAGGTGCAAAGAGCCTGAGCTCGAAGATCTGAGTGAATCCGAATTCGAACGACACCAGAGAGCCAATTCAACATGAGAGGAAGGGTTGACCAATGACTACGTCCCAGACTCGATGCCAAGTGGCGGTTATCGGTGCCGGCATGACCGGCAGCATGATCGCGATCTATCTTGCGCGCCAAGGCTTTGAAGTATCCGTCTATGAATTGCGCGACGATCTTCGAAAGGGCGGCGTAAAGCCCAGTCGTTCGCTCAACATGACGCTTTCCCCGCGCGGTCTCGGATTGCTCAAGGAGACCGAGAGTGTAGACGCGGTGATGCCTTACTGTGTGAAGGTCCGCGGCCGGATCGTGCATCATCTCAACGAAGAGCCGACTTTCCACCCCTATGGCAGAAATGAAGACCAGATATTGCACGCCATCCGCAGGAACGATCTCAACGGCGCCCTGTTGACTCGCGCCGAGAGCTTCCCGCAAATCAAGCTCTTCTTCCGAAAAAAGCTGATCAAGATGGACTTGGATCAACGCGTCTGTTTCCTGAAAGATATGGATAGCGGCACAGAGTTTTCGGTGAAAGCCGATTTCATCGTCGGCGCCGACGGCTCGTTCTCGACCGTTCGCAAAACGATTCACAAGGGTTGCCGCGCCGACTATCAGCAGGAATACCTGGATTGGGACTACAAAGAGCTGACGATTCCGGCGGCAGCCGATGGCTCCTACGCCTTGAAGCCCCATGCGCTCCATGTCTGGCCGCGCCGCGACTGCATGATCATGTCACTGCCCAACCCCGACGGCTCCTTCAACTGCATCTGTAGCATGCCGGCAACGGGCGATCCTAGCTTCGCCCAGCTGAAGTCGGCAGAGCAAGTGCAGACTATGTTCGCCGAGCGCTTTCCCGACGCTCTTGCCCTGATGCCTACACTGATCGACGACTTCTTGAACCATCCGACCTCGACCTTCGTCACGACCCGGACTTCGCCATGGTACGACTCGGACCGAGTGGTCTTGGTAGGCGACGCCTGTCACACCGTGGTGCCATTCTACGGGCAGGGCATGATCGCCGGATTCGAGGACTGCTCGATACTGAACCGCTGCATCGAGGGCTCGCGCGACGACCTGGAAGCAGCCTTCCGTTCTTACCAGGCGATTCGCAAGCCCAACACCGAGGCGCTCGCAGACTTATCGATCTCCAACTTCGTCGAGTTGCGCGACAAGATCCTCGACCCTCGTACGACCCTTCGCAAGCGACGCGACGATCTTCTGGGCCGCCTCTTCCCCGGCCGTTGGATTCCCCTGTACACGCTGATCGCGCACAGCCGCACGCCCTATGCCGAAGCGATCGAGCGCTGCAAAAAACAGGAGCGGATCGCGCGATGGCTGGGGCTCGATCTCGTGTTGGTCGTCTGTGCGGGCCTCACCTCCCTTTACAGGGCGTTGAAGAGGCGGCGGACGAGCTCACGCCCTACGTCGACCGGACGGCTGGCGAGTCCGCAGACAAAGCATTTGTTTTGAGCGGCTTGGCTGGAGGCGACGGCCGGATTCGAACCGGCGAATGAGGGTTTTGCAGACCCTTGCCTTACCACTTGGCCACGTCGCCTGAGCTGCTGGCCAGAAAGAAACTTTGGAGCGGGAAACGGGATTCGAACCCGCGACCCCAACCTTGGCAAGGTTGTGCTCTACCACTGAGCTATTCCCGCCCGGGCAGCAAAGGATAGTGACCCGGAACGGGCGTGTCAAGCATTCGTTTCGGGTGTCGCCTCAACCGGGCACCGAGAAGGCATCACGGACCAGATCGAAGCGCCAGCCGCGCTCTCCCAGATCCATCGCCAGGACATCGAACCGACACGGTCCGGCGAACGGCTTGCGCGCCAGATAGAGAGCAGCGGCACGGGCAATACGGCGCTGTTTTTGGGGTGAGATCGATTCGATGGCCGAGCCGTAGGTGTGGGTGGAGCGCGCCTTGATCTCGACAAAGCACAGGGTGTCGCCATCTCGGGCGACGACGTCGATCTCCCCGACTCGGCTGGTGACGTTGCGCTCGGTGATCTGGTAGCCCTGGCGGCGCAGCCAGTCGACGGCTGTAGCTTCACTCAGACGCCCCTGGGCCCGGGTGTCAGGTTGACGCCGAAAGTCCCGGCTGGTCAATCACTTCCTCCGCCAACGGGTCCCGTCCGGCGTGTCTTCGATCGAGATGCCCTCGCTCTGCAACTCGTCACGAATCCGGTCCGCGGTGGCGAAGTCGCGCTGCTGGCGTGCCGTTCGGCGCTCGGCGAGCAGGTCTTCGATCCTCTCGTCACTCAACCCACCTTCCGCGGGCGACTCCGAACCTTGCCAGTCGCCGGGATCGAGGACTGCCAACACCTGGTCGACGTCGGCCAGCGCGGCGACGACCCGCTGCCGATCACCGATGCCCAGTCGGCCGCGCTCGATCGCCTTGTTGATCTCCTTGACCAGTTGGAAAACCGCGCTGAGCGCCGCCGATGCGTTGAGATCATTGGCCAACGCGGCGGCAAAATCCTCCTGTAGCCGGGCGAGAGCGGCCGCAACCTCCTGGCGCGGCTCGCCTTCCTCCGTCGCGCTTTCGAGGCGAAAACGCATCTCGTCGACCCGCGCCAGGGCCGCTTCGGCGGCGGCGACCGAATCGAAGGTAAAATTCAGCTTTTGACGGTAATGTGCAGCGATAAAGACATAGCGAATCGCCCGCGGACTCATGCCGCGCTCGAGCAGCTCCTTCAGCGTGTATTGATTGCCGAGGGATTTCGACATCTTGGCGCCATCAACCATCAGATGCTCGGAATGCAGCCAGGTATGGACGAACTCCTTACCGGTGACTGATTCGCTCTGCGCGATCTCGTTCTCGTGGTGAGGGAAGATGTTGTCGACCCCACCACAGTGGATATCGAAGCTCTCGCCGAGATACTTCATACTCATCGCCGAGCATTCGATATGCCAACCTGGACGCCCACGGCCCCACGGCGAATCCCAGAAAGGTTCCCCTTCTTTGGCTGCTTTCCACAAGCCGAAATCCCGCGCATCCTCCTTGGTGTACTCGTCGCTCGCCACGCGCTCGCCGCGCAAGCCTCCCTCCGGGTCGATGCCCGAAAGCCGCCCGTAGTCCTCGTCGGCCTTGATCCGAAAGTACACCGAGCCATCGCTCTCGTAGGCGTAGCCGCGCTCGATGAGCTGCTCGATCAACTCGATCATCTCCGGCACATGCTCGGTCGCTCGGGGAAACTTGTCCGCCTTCTCGACTTGCAAGGTGTCGAGATCTTCGAAGAATGACTCGATAAAAGTGGCGGTGAAATCGTTCAGTCCGAGGCCCGCCGCATTAGCGCGCTCGATGGTCTTGTCATCGACGTCGGTGAGGTTCATGACCTGCATCACGTCGAAACCCAGGTAGCGAAGGCTGCGGCAGAGAAAATCCTCGAAGACGAACGTCCGCAGATTGCCGATGTGGGCATGATTGTAGACCGTCGGCCCGCAGGTATAGACACTCGCCGCGCCTTCTTTCTGCGGAACGAAAGTCTCGAGCGCCCGTCCCAGAGTGTTGTAGAAACGAATTTCGCGCATAGCGCTCCGCATCCTATCTCTTATCGACAAAGGACAGGTGCTAACGCTGCAGCTTCTTCAACTGACGCCGCATCCGGTCGCGGCGAAGCCCCTTCAAGTGATCGATGAAGAGCACACCGTTCAGATGGTCGATCTCGTGACAGATCGCGCGCGCTTCGAAGCCTTCGGCTTCCAGCTCGACCGCTTCATCGTCCAGATTTCGCGCCTTCACTTTGACCTCTAGCGGTCGCGCTACTTTCTCGGTCAGATCAGGGATCGATAGACAGCCTTCGGTATCGACCTCGCGCCCTTGCTCCTCGACAATCTCAGGATTGATCAAGACCCTGAGGGCCTCGCGCTCTTTACCGACACTGACATCAACCACCGCCAGCCGCTGCTCGACGCCGACTTGCGGTGCGGCCAG
>JBCCGX010000409.1:0-8242 GCA_039029035.1 Acidobacteriota bacterium
CGTCTCCGAGGCTCAGCCGATGGGCGACTCGGACCCGCCCCTGCGAAGGTAAGGGGACTTGCTGGCCCGAGGCGTCGGTGCCGTGGTCGTCGTCGACAGGGATCAACGACGCCTCAGCCCCTTCGACCTGCCAGATCAGCCAGTGGGCCAACGGACCGAGCAGTGGATGGCTCCGCATCGATCGGCGCCATTCGCCGACCTCCCGGGTTTGGCCGACGGCCATCGCGTCATAGAGTCGACGCACCTGCTGTTTCCAGGCTTTCGACACCTGGCGCCGGAGCTTGCGTAGCTCTTTTTCGTCGGCGACGCCCTCGACGACCTGCACCTGGGTCGCGTCGGTCCATTCGACCGTGGCCTCGCCGAGGCTTCGCCTTCGGGTGGCATCGAAGCCCAAGCTCGGCACCGCCAGGTCTTCGAGATCCTGCGCCGTGAGCCCACGCTTCTCGGCCAGCAGGGTGACGCAGACTTCCGCCTCCCGGCGCACCGAGGCGGTCTTCATCGAGGCGCGCAGACCGAGCAAGGTGCGCAGGGCGGCGTGCTGGTTCATGAAGCTGAACATGCGAACGAGGGCGCGGCAGCGTGCCGTCAGGTAGCCGGACGTCTGCCAGACGGCCGACTCGGCAAACCCGACGAGCTCCCGATCTCCCAAAGCGGCACCCACGGCCGCCAGGCCGAAGAACTTGGCCAGACCGCGATCGTCCTCGCCGAACCATTGATCGAGGACGTAGCGCGCCAAGGTGGCTCGGGATGCCGGGTCCAGCGTCGCCGCGACCGCCTGCAGCTCGAGGGACGGCCGCGGCTCCCGGCCGCGCCAGGCGTCGAGCACGATCCAGCGAATCACATCGGCCGGAACCGGCTCGTCTGCCGCTGCCCATCGGGGCCTTGGGGCGCTCTCGAAGTCGAACCACTCCAGCGCCTTGGGGATTTTCGGCGCCTTCTTCGCGAGGGCCACGACCTCGTCGGGCTGGAGGTCCAGTTGCAGCTTTTCGCCGTGGCGCTCCAGGGCATCCGCGAGACTCGTGCGGACCGATTGGCTCTTCTCACTCTCCCAGGCTTGGCGGAGGATGCCGATCGCCTCGGTCGGTTGGCCGAACTGCCCCAGCCATTCCGCCGCTGATCGACGCCGTGCTTGGGGCCCGGAAGCCAGCAGCTCACGCAGCCTTGGGGCGACGTCGGAACGGACGCCCAGGTAGGTCCGGGCCACGTGCCGATCCTCGTAGCGCGAGTCCAGGGCCACCTCCCAGATGCGCTCGAGCCAGGTCTCGGGTGGCGTTGGCATTTCCTGCATGATCTGAAGCGCCGCGATCCGGCGTCCGACCGAGCCCGCCGGAGGCCACTCCCGATAGCGCTGGCCGGCGATGCCCAGAGCCAGGCTGAGGAAGCGCGGCGACTCGGCGTAGAGAGGCCACAAGCGGTCGACCTCGAAGGCGAAATCATCCGCCCACGTGGTATCGAAACGCGCTTCCTCGAAGCCCGCCGGGCTCACCCCGCAGCAGCGTACCGCGGCGGCCATCTCGCGCAGGCCGGGGGTCCAGCCGCGCCGATCGATCTCCGGCAAGATCATGCGTCCGAACCCGCTGATCAGGACCCCGTTCTCGCACTCGGGATCAGTCAGCCAGCCCTCCACCAAAACCAGCATGCGCACGAGGTGGATCAGGGAAAGCTCCGGGTGACGCAGAAACGTCCGCAGCGCCTGGCGAGCTTCGCGCGCCGCGCCACGGCCGATCATCCCCAGAATCGGCTGCACCCGTTGGCTGGCACAGCCGACCCTCGAGAGCTCCGCCCAGGCTGCCTCCAACGACTCGGGTCGGAGCGGGTCGAGCCATTTCCCCTCCAAGCCCTTGACCACCCACGCATCTTCGAGGCTCTCCTCGATATAGGCGTCGAACGCCGCGCGCACTTGTGCCGAAAGAGGCTCGCTCGGGGGCTCGAAGTCGACCGGCGGTAAGTCGACCTCTGGCTTCCAGGAAAACCGTCCTTTGCCTCTTCGCCCCATGATGTGGGAGAGCCGGACCCTCAGGAGTCGGCCTTGCGCTCGGCTTCGAGCTGCTCCCACAGTTTTTGGCAACGCGCTTCGAGACTCTTGGGGTCTTCGTGAGCGGCGGAGGGGATGTCGACCTGGGTGAGAATCCGGCCGTAGGTGCGCAGGACTTCGCGCCGATCGCGGAGAATCAGCTGATTGCGTGCGGGTTCGACGACGATCGAGCCGCCGGGACCGGGAATCCCGGCCTGGGGCCGCTGCAGACCGCGGGCGACGACTTCGGCGTCAGCGTATTGGAGCTGGAGACTGACCGTCAGCAGGGCCGGGGAGGGCACGGGACGGTTTGGCAGGCCGCGGCCGACGCGGACTTTGCCGCCGGTGATGTCCAGGCCGAGGCCGTTGATCTTGAGGATCTGCGCCAGGGCCTGATCCCAAGGCACGTCTTTGAGCTCGACGGTAACCTTGCCGTGGATACCGGGCTGGAGGACGAGGTTGAACTGGCCGATCTCGGCAAAGCTGCGCAAGACCTCCACCAGATCGGCGTCTTTGAGCGACAGACTGATCGGCTCGCCGAAGTACTGTGGTTGAGCGGGGTTGCGGTGGGCGTCGAGCCAGCGCTCGGTGGCCGATCGGGTCTCCTGGGGCGCTGCGCTGGCGTTGCCGGCGACGAGTCCTGCGAACAGCAGGGCCAGGGTGAAGACGATCTGCAGAACGGACCGTTTCGGCGCCATGATCGCCTCCTCAGCCGCCTGCGACGGCGATCTCCACCGGCAGGCCGTTGACCGACGCATTACCGGAGAGGGCGTCGATACGGGCCGGGTCGGTGATGTCGTTCAGGCTGACGCCGGGTCGGCTCCTGGCCGTCTCCAGGCGGGTCCCTTCACGGCCGTGGCCCCAGCCGTGGGGCAGGCTGACGACCCCGGGCATGATGGCTTCGGTGAGCTCGAGCGGCGCGGTGATCGACCCGACCCGCGAGGTGATGGTGACTCTTTCGGCCGAGCCGACGCCGAGGCGCTCCGCATCGGTGGGGTGCATCAGCAAGGTGCAGCGGTCCTTGCCGCGCATCAACCGCGGATAGTTGTGCATCCAGGAGTTGTTGCTCCGTACGTCGCGGCGGCCGATCATCACCATCGGCGACGGGGTGGTGTCGAGGCTCTGCCGCAGACGCTCCACATCGCCGACGATCCTCTCCGGCGCCAAGTCGATGCGCTGGCTCGGGGTCTTCAGGCGTCCCGGCAGGCAGGGTTCGAGGGGGCCGAGGTCGATACCGTGGGGTGCTGCCTCGAGTTGGGCGAGGTCGAGCCCTTGACCGAACGGTTTGAGTCCCTTGCCGTAGGGGCCGGAGCGCAGGCCGAGATCGAGCATACGGGCCGGGCCGAGCTTGGCCGAGACGCCGTTCTCGATTTTGGCCTTCAGTGGAGCCTCGCCGGACAAACGCTTGGTGAGCTCGTAGAGGATCTGCCAATCGTGGCGGGTGTCGTCTTCGGGCTCGAACAAGGGTTGGGAGTAACGCGTGGTGTTGCGGATCGCCAGCACATGGAAGACGACGTCGTAGTGGTCGTGCTCCAAAGCGCTGGTCGGCGGCAGGATGAGATCGGCGTGGCGGGTGGTCTCGTTGAGATAGAAGTCGATCGACACCATGAAGTCGAGCCCGGCCAGGGCCTGCTCCAGGCGGCGACCGTCGGGGGTCGAGAGCACCGGGTTGCCGGCCGAGGTGAGGAGGGCGCGGATTTGCCCCTCGCCGGGGGTGAGGATCTCCTCCGCCAGGGCCGAGACGGGTAGCTCGCCGCCGAATTCGGGCAAGCTGCGCACCCGACTATGCCAGCGGCCGAAGCTGCCGCCACCGTGTTTGCGCTCGACGATGTCGAGCGCCGGGCGGGTGAACATGGCGCCGCCGGGTCGATCGAGGTTGCCGGTGACCAGGTTGATCACGTTCACCAGCCACTGGCAGAGGGTGCCGAACTCCTGCACCGAGACCCCGAGGCGGCCGTAGCACACCGCCGAGGGGGCGGCGGCGAAGTCGCGCGCCAGCTGGCGAATCGTGCCGGCGTCGATGCCGGTGAGGCCGGCCACGCGCTCGGGCGTCAGGTCGGCCACCAAGTCGCGCACGGTGGCGAGACCGTCGGTGAAGTCGGTCAGCCGGCCCGGCGAGTCAAGGCCTTCGTCGAAGATCGTGTGCAGCAAGGCGGCGAGCAGCAGCGCATCGGTGCCGGGTCGGACGAAATGATGCTGGTCGGCCAGCTTGGCGGTCTCGGTGAAGCGCGGATCGATCACCACCACCTGGCCGCCGCGGGTGCGGATCGCCTGGATCCGCTTCTTCACGTCCGGCGCGGTCATCAGGCTGCCGTTGGAAACGGCCGGATTGCCGCCGAGAACGAGAAAGAAATCGGTCCGGTCGATGTCAGGGATCGGCAGTAGCAGCTGGTGGCCGAACATGAAGTAGCCGCAGACGTGGTGCGGCAGCTGGTCGATCGAGGTGGCCGAGAACCGGTTGTGGGATTTCAGCGCCCGCAGGAGCGGTGGGCCGTAGAGGATCGAGCCGTAGTTGTGTACGTTGGGATTGCCCAGGTAGGCGCCTACGGCGTCGCGGCCGTGCTCTTTCTGAACTGCCTGGAGGCGCTCCGCCGCCAGGTCGAAGGCTTCGTCCCAGCCCAGGCGCTGCCAACCGCTCGAGGTGCGCCGCAGCGGGTGCTTGAGACGGTCCGGGTCCTCGTAGATGTCTTGCAGTGCCACCGCTTTGGGGCAGATGTGGCCGCGGCTGAAAGGGTCTTCGGTGTCGCCACGGATGGAGGTGATAGCGCCGTTCGCGACTTGGATCTCGAGGCCGCAGATCGCCTCGCACAGGTTGCAGGCGCGGTAGTGAGTGCCATTGGTTAGCGGTTGGCTCATGGGTCGATTATAGCGACGGCTCTAACTACGAAGCGGTGGACTTGGGTCTATTGGAGTGGAAGCGGATAGAGTATCCGTTGCCGCTCATTTTCTCAGCTCGAAGGGATTCGTCCGATGAAGAGGCCTCTCGCTGTCGTTCTGCTCGCCGTTCTGTTGGCCTGTGGCCCGGAGCCGCCGGCTGAGGTCGCCGAACCGGCCGCGCCGCCTCCGGTCGATTTCGACTGTCGGTTCTGGCGTCCTCTGGAGAGCGGTACGGGCGCTTCGTTCCGCGGCTTGAGCGCGGTCGACGACCAGGTGGTCTGGGTCAGCGGCACGTCGGGTACTTGGGGCCTGTCCCTGGACGGCGGCTCCACTTGGAGCATGCGGACCATACCGGGTGCCGAAACGCTCGACTTCCGCGATGTCGATGCCTTCGACAGTCAGACGGCCTACCTGATGAGCGCTGGCCCAGGTGAGTTGTCACGCATCTACAAGACGGTGGATGGCGGCGACACCTGGACCCTGCAGTGGGTCAATGGAGAGCAAGGTTTCTTCGACGGCATGGCCTTCTGGGACACCGAGCGTGGGCTGGTCTACGGCGATCCGGTCGACGGCCGCTTCGAGGTTCTCGCCACTCAGGACGGTGGTGCTACCTGGACTCGCGTGCAGGCCGAGCGTATGCCGGGAGCCTTGCCGGACGAGGCGGGCTTCGCCGCCAGCGGCAGCGGTCTGGCGGTGCTACCCGGCGGGCACGCCTGGTTCGGCACCGGTGGTCCCGATGCCAGGGTCTTTCGCTCCACCGACTATGGCCAGAGCTGGACGGCGGTCTCGACCCCGATGCTGAGCGGTAGCGGTCCGACCGGGATCTTCTCACTCGCTTTCTCGGACCCGATGACTGGCATCGTGGTGGGTGGCGACTACACCCAGCCCGAGGCCACGGCGCGGAACGCCGCTCGCACGACGGATGGCGGCGTCACTTGGAGTCTGCTCGACGGGGCGAAACCCTCGGGTTACCGTTCCGGTGTCGCTTTTGCCCCCCAATCGGGCGGCGCGGTGGTGATCGCTGTCGGCACCTCCGGGGCCGATTTTTCCCGTGACGGCGGGACCACATGGGAGCCGATGGGGGAGCCGACCCTCAACGCCGTCGCCTTCGGCGAGTCGCGCTGTGCCGGCTGGGCGGTCGGCCCGGATGGCGGGATTTTCCGGCTGGGCGAATAGTCGAGCCTAGGCTCTCGATCAGCCGGTAGTCGGTCCTGTTGGATGGCCTGCGCGAGCTGCGGAACTCGCCGGATCAGTCTCGAGCTGCATAAGGCTGGACTATCCAGGGGCCTACGAGGGCCAGATAGCCTGCACGCTCAAACAGTCCTCGCCCTTGCTCACTCCACCAACAGGACCTGCCAGCTCGAGAAAGCTAGAACGATAGGCCGAAGCTCAGGCCGAAGTCGTCGAAGCGGTCGCCGGGCAAGGGATCGAGATTCTGGGCGTAGATCAGGCGTAGGGGCAGCCGCAGCCTCTTGAACGTGAGGCGTAGCTCGGCGCCGGCGCTCTTGCGCATCTGATCGAAATCGACATCCTGATCCTGGGCGAAGACGCCGCCGGCATCGGCGAAGAGCACCAGGCGGAAGGGGCCGCCGAGTAGCATGTGATACTCCAGGCTGATCTCGGTCAGCTTGTTGCCGCCGACAGGAATGCCGAACTCGTCAACCAGAGTTTGACCGTCGATCGGGAAGCCGGCAGCATCGACGGCCAGCGGATCGCCAGAGGCCACTGCGGCGATCGATTTGCGGCGAAAGCCGCGCACGTGGTTCTCGCCGCCGGAGAAGAAGAGCTGTTGAGCGAAGGGCTCGCCGTCGCCGGTCTCGCCGATCCAGCCGAGCCGGGTTCGAACGCCGAAGGTCGACTTCAGCGGCAGGCGGCTCATCGGCTTGAACCAGGCCAGGCTGAAGACGGGTTTAACCAGGTCGGAGTCGCCGCCGAGCGCCCCGCCCGAGATCTGGAGCGAGCCTGAGAGCCGCAGGCCGCGGAAAGGCGACAGCCGATCGTCGAGCCGGTCGTACACCCAACGTGGCGTCAGCGAGGAACTCTTGTAGGTCTGCCGGCGGACGAAGTCTTCTGTGGCACCAAAAGCGAACTCGGTCTCATCGACGTCGGCGAATTGGTAGGTGAGGCGAAAGCTCTGGAAGCGGCCGAAGCGGCGCCCATAGCTCAGGGCGGCGCCTGTGCTTTGACTGTTGAAGTCGGCGTTGGTGGCCACCGGGTGATCCGATCGATCGTGGAACAGTCGTACACCGAAAGATTGCGGCCGGCCGGCGAAGAACGGGATCTCGTATTCGATCTCGTACAGTTCGTGCTCGTCGCCGACCTCGGCCTTGACGCCGAAGAGCTCACCGCGACCGAGGAAGTTGGTGGTGGCCAGGGCGACTCGGGCGTAGAGGCCGGCGTCCTCGTTCCAGCCGCCGCCGAGGTCGAGATTCCACCGATCCGGCTCTTCGCCGCGGATCAAAAGGTTGACCGTGCGCGGCTCTTTCGTGGGCTCGACCTCGTCTTCGGGTTCTTCTTCGGGCTGTGGCTCGGCCTCCGGCGGGGTCTCCGCGGCCTCGTCTTCGGACTCGTCCAAGCCGGAGAGCAGGTTGATGACGAGCCGGGGCGCTGGGCCGTGGGTCGGTATGTCGGCTACCGCCGCTGCGGCGGATAGCAGGGTCATCAGCAGGATGGCGATCGTCGGTTGGTTTCTCATAGTGCGGCCCTGTGGCTGCAAGCCACGGGCCAGCCTGGAAGGCTCGTTTCGGGTCGCCTGAGGGCAATTTGTGACGACAATGCTCGACAGACTGTCGAGAATCCCAGACGGAGGCCGGCAACACAGTCGAACTCGTGGGAGCCCACGGACTAAAAATCCGAGGCTGTTTGCGTCCGGCCCTGCGGGCCGAAGAAGGTCGTGCCCCTCCGCCTGGGATTGAAATCCCAGGCAGGTCTGGCGCCTCCACACTCGACGGCCGGTCCACGAACTGAAGTCCGAGGCTATTTGCGTCCGGCCCTGCGGGCCGATGAAAAAAGCGGCGAGGCGAAGGTCTTGGCGCTTGGCATGGCTCGCGGCTTTCCGGAGCTCTCCCGATGCGATCGCGCTAGCGTCGGCGACGCACCAGAACCTGCAAGCCGTTGGCCGGTTGGAAGGCGACGCCAGCGCGGGCCGGTTCGGTCGATCCGGGGCCGAGCTCCAGGTCGAGATGTTGGACCAGCGTGGCGGTGACGGCAGCCAGCTCGAGCTGCGCCAGGCCCATGCCGGTGCACATCCGCGAGCCGCCGCCGAAGGGTGCCCAATCGCGGGTTTTGACGCCGCTGTCGAGGAAGTTCTGCGGATCGAACACCTCGGGATTGGGGAAGAGCTCGTTGCGC
>JBCCGX010000410.1:0-8238 GCA_039029035.1 Acidobacteriota bacterium
CCGCGAACACTTGCGCGGCGTTGCGGGCCACCTCTGCTGGTGCTGGCAGGCGTCGTTCGACCTCGGTGCCGCGGTCCGCCAACGCGGCTCGGATCACCGGTCGCGCAGCTGGCTGCACCTGTTCCTCCAAGGGTTGACCGGGCGCGATGGAAACCTTCGGCAGACCGGCCAGGACCCGTCCGGTGGCATCGGTCAGGATCAGGCGGGTGAGCGGCAGCAGAACCTGACGCCAATCGCCCTCAGGGGTTGCGACCTCGGTGAGCATACCCAGATCGCACAACCGGCGGCGCGCGGCCAACCAACGCTCGGCCTCGCTGGCGTTCTCGGGTCCGCTAAGCACGGTCCGCAACTGCATGGCGAACGAGGTCGCCTCGATCTCCAGCGCCGCGCTCAGGTCGGTGCGGCGGATCAAGCGCTGGTCGGCGATCGACAGCTGCAGGACGACGGCGACTGTCACCGCAGCGAGGGCGATGATCATCGTCACCGTGGCGGATAGCGTCAGCTTGCAGCGCAGCGTGCGGAATGTTCTCGGCCGATCGGGCATGGCGATCCTGCTGACAGTCTAGCCCAGTGCCATCGTCGCTTCCTCGAACCAGAGGTGCAGATCGACTACGACTTTAGGTGTAGAAGGGTCCGAGCGCCGCTCCGGTGCGGGATAGGAGCCAAAGCAAGACGCCGAGCCCGGCTAAGGCCGGGCTCGGCGGCGGGGCGCTAGGAGGCTGTTGCGAAGAGCAACGCCTCCTAGCCGGCGGGGATCGGGGTGCTAGCCGATGAAAATGATCTCGGCGCGGATACCCGACTTGACCTGGGTCTGTACGCTCATCGGTCGACTCACCTCCTTTCTGGGTGTCGGAAGGGGCTTACTGCGACCGGCCCCGGCGTTCGGGGCCTGTTCGACACGCGGATTGGCCGTTCGATCTGGGTCGCTCTACAAACCGAGCCGATGGGGTGATGTCGTCTTCGGTCGCTGGGGCGGAACGAAAGGCTCCGGGGCCGCGGGTGTGACGGGCCGCGGTTGGACTCCCTGCCGAAAGTTCACCCCGAAGACCGAGCCCGCCAGCCGGATCGGTATGCTGACGGCGATGCTCGTCAGTGGCGCCGGGACGCTGTCCCCTTCGCGCAGCCCCAAGGCGTCGCGGGCCTCTTCCTGCAGCTTGTCGTCGACCTTGCCGGAGAGACGCAAGGGCAAGGTGCTGATGTCACCGACTGCACCACCGGCGAATGTAAAGGGCGTTATGAAGTAGGCGACACCGAGGTCCTTGGCAGCGAACAGATAATTCAGGGGCCAAAGGACCTTCATCTCGTCGTGGTATTCCAGCAGAGGGTCGATGTGCTCGGCCTGTGCTTCATCCGTCTTTTCGTTCGTTTCCTCGCCCGCCTCCCCGTCGCTGGTCTCGTCGTCGTTGGTATCGGCGCCGCATTCGCCGCCGGTCGCCACCGTGTTGTTGTTGCACTCGAGACCCGTCGGGTCGTTGTGCATGATCGGGTTGTTGCCGGCATAGGCATAGAGGCTCCAGGCGCTGGGATCGCGTGCCGGATCGGGGGACAGGAAACGCCCGATGATCGGCACGTAGCCACGTGCACCGAAGTCGAGGGTCAGGCCGTGGCCATCGGTCGCCGGGGTCAGCAGGTCGTTGCGATCGACCTCTTGGCCGGTGAAGCCGACACGCTGCTCGATCGCGCCGACGCCGCCAGCGACGACGCGGTCGCCCCAGGGATGGAACTCCTGCGGTGGATAGGGCTGGTTGGCGTCCGGCAGCTGGCCGTCAGTGAGCCGGCGCACGCTCCCCAGGTGGTCCGTGTGGGCGTGTAAGAGCTTGGGTTGGCCGCCCGAGACCTCTTCCAGAGCGACCAAGCGACCGTTGCCCCAGTAGTAGTCCTTGTAGGTGCGCTGCTCGATGCCGTCGATCGCGGTCCAGCGGAACTCGCGCAGCACGCTGCTGTCGAGATCACGGGCAAAGAAGAGCATCAGGCTCTCGTCGGCGCCGCTCGGCAAGCGCTTACGGTCGACCGTCAGAACCCGCTCGTCGCCCGCGTTGTAGAGGTGGATCGCTTGGTACTCGTAGCCGTCGTCGGGATCGGGTGCACCGTGGCCGAAGAGCTCGCGCAGGTAGGCCATGGACTCGCCGAACGGCCCGTAGGCGAGGTGGCTGCGGTCGAACTGGGTCAATTGGCCGCGATCGTCGTAGCCGACGTTCGGGATGTCGAGGGCGATCGTCTCCGTGCCGCCGGGGTGGACCTCATAGCTCGTCACGCGCTGCAAGCGATTGCTCGCCGCATCGGTGGCGAACACGTTGCGGAAGGTGCCGTGGTCGTCGGTGCGGTGGATCTCCAGCAGGTTGTCGAAATCGTCGAAGGTGTAGAACTGCTCTTTGCCGAAACGGTTCGAGTAGGTCTGGCGATCGAGCTCGTCGTGCAAGAAGCCCATGGGCGGAACCATCGCCCGGAGGTTGCCGCGACCATTGAAGAAGTACTCGCCGGAGTCCCAGCGTAGGTTGCCGGCGGCATCGGTGTAGTCGATGCGGGTGATCGTCGGTGCACCAAAGGGGCCTGTGGCGATGTTGTCGGTCCACTGCCGAGCGCCGTCGCCCCAGTAGTCGATGCGCCGCATCACGCCGTTGGGGTGGTAGTCGAGCCGTGCCAGGAGCGCGCCGTCGCGTTCGAGGTCGTGCAGGGCACCGTGGAGGTTGATCCGGGTCAGTTCACGCGGCGGTGCGCCACTGTTGTCGGTACCGCAATGGGCGCCGGCGGCACAGGCCGGGTAGTGGCTGGTGCGCACCTGGCCCAGGTCGTCGTAGACCCAAGACTGCCGCACGTCGTGCAGTAGGTCGCCGTTGTCGAGCGCCATGACGAGCGTCTGACGCGACTCCACCAGGCCGTTCGAGTCGTAGCCGTAGATCTCGTCCACTGCCACCGTTCGGTCGAAGTAGCCGAAAGTGTTGGCCTCGGTGAGGCGATTGAAGCGGCGGCGGGTGTTCAACCGGTCGGCGTGGGTGGCGTAGGTGAAGACCTTGAGGACGTTGGGCTGCGCTTGGCTGCCGGTGAAGACCTCACGGACCCGGCCGCGGCCGTCGCGCTCGTGCCACAGCTCGGTGCCGTCGGGCAGGCTCTGGTAGATCACGTTGCCGAGAGGGTCGTAACCATAGGTCGCCGTCTCCGCCGGCCCGGCGCCGTCCTGCCACTCGGGCTGGATCTCTTCGGTCAGGAAGCCGCGACCGTCGCGAGTCTCGATCCGCGACTGCGTGGCCCCGTCGCGCGCGGTGCGGGTGGTGGTCGTCGTACCGTTGGCGTAGTCGACCCGCGTACGATGCAGGAGGCCGTTGTCCGGGCAGGTTTGCAGGCTCATGCCGGTGAGCTCGACCTCGACCTGCCGCAGACGGCCGAGATGGTCGGTGGTTTCCCGGGTAACGGTCTCGCCGTCACAGAAGAACTGCTTGGTTGCCTTGTGGTGGATCAGACCCTCGGCATAGGAGATCGAGGTCAGCTCTTCCACTTCCGGTACCAGCCACTCGGGCAGCGTCTGCTGCGGATCGGATCGGTTGAGTGCGGGTGATTTGCGGTGGATCTCCCGTCCATAGATGTCGTAGCGCTTGCTGGTGCGGCAGAGCGTGTTCTTGACGCACTCGAAGCGTGGTCCGAGCTGCGGCGTGAGCACCGAGACCTTGAAGCCGCGTGGGTGGTAGAACGCCGGCTGCTCGACCCAGCGCGGGCTGTCGCCGGTCAGCTTGACGACCCGCGACTCGATTTCGCGACCCAGGCCGTCGAAGAGAAGCTCCGCTTCCTGGCGGACGGATCCTCCGCCGCTCTCGATCACTCGGGTGTGGACCCGGCCGCCTGCGCTCGAGTCGTAGGTGTAGGTGGTGTCCGCCAAGTGATTCGCCGGTTTGGGGCTGAGCGCGGTCCCCACCAGCTGCCAACCACGATCGATGGTCTCCAATCGGCCGAGGTTGTCGTAGACGTACTTCTCACAGGTCGGCGTGTTGCTCTCGAACGAGCACATGGCCCTCGGCAGGCCGGTGTCGTCGTCGACCTTGCGGAAGAGGGTCGGCGGTCCGATGTTCGCTCCGCTCGCGGTCTTCGGCTGGGACGTCGCCCGCTCGCCATGGCTGTAGCCGTGTTGGGTCCGATAGACCATGCTGCTGGCGGACTGCGGGCATAGGGTGTTGGTTGCCAACCCGCCGCCGTCGCCGCCGGCCAGCTCTTCCCAGATGACGAAGCCGTTCACCGCCTGGCGGTCGTACCGGCGGGCGATGTCGACCGCCGCACGCTGCTTGGTGCTCCCGGGATCGATCAGCGTGGCAAGGGTGCGGTGGCATTTCAGAAAGCCGGTGGTGGGATCGAAATCGAACTCTTCCACCCGCTCCTTGCCGTCGGTATCGAAGCGCTTCTCGCTGAACAGATTCAGCAGCCAAGGGTCGCTTGCGGCGGGCGTGGCGAGGTAGATCTGGCTGGTGCCAGTGTGCTGCGAGGGACCGTGGTACTGGGTGCGCTCGCTCGTCGTGACCGTCTGTCCATCCGGGTCGAAGTTGCTGTGGGTCTCTGTCTTACGGTAGTGGCCGCGACCGTCGTAGTCACTGTGGCCCATTTCGATCCACGAGCTGCCCCCTTCGCCGAAGGCCCAGACCTCGATGTCCATCGCCTCGAGGGTGCGGTGGCATTCCGGCTTGTCCTCGAACGGCATCAGATCGCACTGCGGATCGCGCAGCCAGCGGTAGTGCTTGTAGCTCCGGCGCTCGACGGTACAGGCGGATTCGTCGAAAGCCGTCGACGGGCAATCGGCCGTTTCGCTGGATAGCCAGGCGTTGCCGAAGTGGGTGGAGACGTTGACCGCCATGTTCACTGGCAGGCCGTAGGCGCCGCGCGACCAGGGGCCGACGTCCTTGGAGCGCGTCGTCGTGTGGTAGAAGCGATCCACCCGGAAGCGGGCGTTGGTCTCGCTGCCCAGATTGGGCCCGTGGGCGACGTCGGTGACCAGTAGGTTGGTGCGTTTGCAGTTCTCCACGTGCTCTTCTAAGGCCTCACGCCGGGGCAGGTACTCGGTCCACGGACCGGCGTGGCCCTGGGCGTTGAACAGCTCTCGGCCAACGACGCCCGGCGAGGTCGTGTAAGGCCGGAACAGCGTCAGACCGCCGGGCACGGGCAGGTCGCCGTCGGCGTTGCACAGCGCTGGTAGCTCCCAGGTGCCCCAGGTGTAGCGCATTTCGGCCTCGGTGGGCAGGAGGACCTGCGTCAGGGTCCCACTCATCGGGTCGCAACGTTCGGTGCCCTCCGACGTGTCGACGTTGTAGGCGAAGCGGTAGCGGTCACCATTCGGGAGCTCCAGGTTGCGCAGGACGGGGACCGTCATCCGCTGCTGGTTCGGGGCCTCGACATTGGCCGGGCAGCCGCGCACGATCGGGCTCGTGTAGTCTGGCTCGCCGCCATGCGGGCTGGCGCCGGGGTCGCCGGCATAGTGGAACGAGTAGGTAGCCGTTCCGTCACCGAAGCTCGAGACTGTGACGCCGGTCACCAGGAGGCGCAAGTCGCCGAGGTCCGCCGGGCCGGCTCCGGCAGCCTTCGACCGATTCAAGGCAAGGGTCGTCGTGCGGTCGTGCGGGTATTGGATTGCGATGGTCGGAGTGTTGGTGTTGAAGTCGTTGTACTCGACCTCCGCCTCATTGCCGAAGGTGTCGCGGATGCGGTGCAGCCGCCAGCAGCGCCCTCCGCGATCGCACAGGGCATTCGTCTGCCGAAACTCGTGCTCGGAGCCGTCGGGGAATTCGAGCGTCAGCGGGTGTTCCGGGCTCTGGGCGTCTTCGGTCAATCGCAGGAAGCTGCCACCGAGGGATTGGTAGACGCCGCCACCCTTGGCCTCGAAGTAGATGCGCGAACCCTCCGGCCCGACATAGAGCCAATCGAGGTCCGAGCGGTTCGGCCAATGCGGCGCATCGTCGCCGGCAAAAACTCCGGCCCGGCTGTCGCGCTCGTAGAGCTCGCCGAGGCTCAGGCGCCAGCCCAGGCCCGCGTTCGAGCCGTAGGCCGGTGCGGCCATCGGGTTGGCGATGTTGTTACCCCAGGGCAGACCGGCGTCGGTGGTCGTGGCGTCCCAGGCGGAGCCGTTGTAGACCAGGCTCAAGCCGTGGGACAGCTGCGGCCCGATGCGGAAGGGCTGGCCGATGGGCAGCGTCACCACCAGGTTACCGGTCATCGTGTTGATGCTGTCGATGTTGGTGTCAGAGACGAAGGTGTTGTCGTTCACCAGACCGCGAAAGCCTCCGATATCGAGGGGCATGGCCTCGAGTCTGCCGCCGCCGAAGCCTTGCCCGCTGCCTTTCGCGGCGCCCAGGGCGGTGAAGACGGCCGGCTCCGCGCCACCGGCGAAGTGGGCGGCGAGAGCGAAAGCCGGTGCTTCTGCAGCCGGCGCGAAGATCGCCCGCAGATCGACCGAGGCACTGGCCGCGAGGGCGAAGCCCGCCAGGCTCACGCCGGGGGTGACGGCCTCGAAGCACACCTCGTAGGCACAATGGTCCGGCCCCAGACCGAGCAGCTCGACCCAGGCGGCATCGGTGCCGCTGTTGGTCAAGCGAAAGTCGAGGGAAGCCGTTAGCCCCGCGGTGACGACGCCAAAGTCGTGGTGGTTGAGGCTCAGGATCAAGTGGGCATCGACCACCACATCTTCGGTCTCCTCCTCGGTCGGATCTTCCGACTGTACGCGCACGGTCAGGGGGAGCGGCACGTCACCGCCGGTGAAATGCAGCACCTTGGTGGTCAACCCCCAGGCGCGCACCGGCGCGAAGGTCACGTCGATATCGAGGAAGTCGCCGGGAAGGATGAGGTCGTAGGGACTGGCCGCCGCCTGGGATCCGGCGAGATAAAAGCAAACCTCCCACCAACAGGGCGCCCCACCGAGGGGGCCCAGGCCGTCGATCCGGCCGCTCACCGAAGTCTGGCTGTCGTTGACCAGGCGGATCGTGCGGCTCTGACTGGAGTCGACCTCGGTGTCGAAGTCGAGCGAGACGATCGCCACGCCGCTCACCGGGTCGACGATCGACAGGTTGGAAACGAGCTCGCTCGCCGTGCCGCTGACCGGCACGGCGACCTCGTCCGCTTGGCCGGTGGGATCGACCGCCGAAACGGTCACGGTGGCCTGCAAGACCTCTGAGGCGTCGGCTGCGATATAGATCAATTCCACCGTGCGCTCCGCCGCCGCCGCGAGGCTGAAGCTGGCGCCGCCCGGAGCGACGGTCAGGTCGAAGGGCCCGGCGGCGACCGCGAGCGACACGTCTTGCGCTTGTTGTGAAATGTTGCGCACCGTCAGCTGGCCCGCAACCGGGGTGCTGACAGGGGAATCCAAGAATTCGAGCTGCGTCGGCACGACGGCGAGATGTTGGTCGGCCGTCACGATCGGCAGGAGCGATTGGCTCAAGGGTAAGACCTTGACTTCGTGCGCCCACCCGGGAAGGGTGAGGCCCACGCACAACAATAGTAAGCAAACTCTGAACAGCTTCATCGACGACCTTCCTTCCATCACACTTGCTTTTGGGGGGCGCGGCTTCTTGGCGATGCGATGCAAACGATCAATCGACGACGCGATAGATCCAGCGGAGATTGCAGCGTTGGCCCGAGCTGTCAGGGTCGAAGTTGATCTGGATCTGCTGACCCAGGGCGTCGGCGATGGTGATCTGATCGAGCTTCAGGTCGCGATTGGGTAGGTCGTCCGGCATCCACAGACTCCAATCGCTGCCGCATTGAGAGACCATGAGGTCCTTGAGGTCCCCCGGTTGCACCACCAGCTGGACGCGGGTGTCCTGGATCAAAATCCTTTCGAACAGCTCGCCGACCAGGCCGTAGCAAAGGCCTGTGGTGTGGCACGAGCCACCGAGTTTTTTCACCGGCACGAACGCGTCATCGGTGCTGTTGGCCACTCGCTCGCTGGCCGCTTGTGGCGCATTGGCTTCGGGGGAAGCGGAGGCCTCGTCTTGCGGTGCCGCGACAGCTGGCAGAGTGATGAGCGCGGTGGCTATGAGGAGAGAGAAGAGGTTTTTCGGCCTTGGATGAGTCACTTTTTCCTTCCTTTCCGATGGTTGAGGAGTGCGCGAACGGTGCGCATCGAGGCCTGCGGTGCGGCCTGACACCCCTAAGGCGAGAAGCTCTCGCCAACCGGCTCAAATGGAATGAAAAAGTTATTCAGTCGCCGAGATCGAGGCCGGCTTCGACGAGCAGACGCTGGAGCTCGGGCTGGCGCCAGCCGGTGGCGAG
>JBCCGX010000411.1:0-8236 GCA_039029035.1 Acidobacteriota bacterium
ACCTGCACCGAAGGGGCCGGAACCTGCTCCGAAAGAGCCGACACCGGCACCCCCTGTCGAGCCCAAGACCTCCGCAGAGGCCGTCGCGACACCGGCGAGCCAACCAGTGCCCTACGATGCCGTTACGCGCCGGGAAATTCGTAACCTGGGGCTCTACATGGCCTTCCTATTGGCAGCCTTGCTCGCCCTGACCCTGATCCTCTGGCCCGGTCCGGATCAGTTGCAGGCGGCTAACCAGCCGGCGGCAACTGGCAATGCTGCCGGCGGGCAGGCGGCGACAGCAGCGGACGTCGGCCAGGCTGCAGCGAGCGAGGCGACCCTCTTCGAGCAATTCGAGCGTCTGCCGTTCAACCGCCGCATCCTGCTGATGGTCGTCATCGTCAGCATGCTGGGCAGCGTCATCGGCGCCTCGGCCTCTTTCGTCACCTACGTTGGTAACGGCACCTTCAGAGGCTCCTGGATCTGGTGGTACGGCCTGCGGCCGCTGATGGGCGCAGCGCTGGCCCTGGTCCTCTACTTCGTCGCCCAGGCGGGCTTTCTCGATAGCCCGGAACGGGCCCATAATGACGGCACGGTGGAAGAGCTGTTCTACGCCGCGGTCGCGATCGCCGGGTTGGCGGGGATGTTCTCCAAGCTCACCGCCGACAAACTGGAGGAGGTCTTCAAAGCCATCCTACAGTCCGAAGGCGACGCGAAGCGGACGGACAAGCTGAAGGCGACCAGCTAACGCGACATCGACTCCAATTTGACCTCGTCGGCTGGCCGAGTTTCAATCCGGTGGTTTCCGTCCGCGCGGAGGTGTGTTATTGTCTCCCGCCGGCCGCCTCTTGGGTGGCCGCCAAGAGGGAAGCCGATTTCGGCCGCCGATCGATAGCTCAAGCCCCCATCGTCTAGCCAGGTCCAGGACACCAGCCTTT
This sequence comes from Acidobacteriota bacterium, assembly GCA_039029035.1. Classification (GTDB taxonomy): domain Bacteria; phylum Acidobacteriota; class Thermoanaerobaculia; order Multivoradales; family J023; genus JAAELT01. The sequence continues at coordinate 918 of JBCCGX010000411.1, forward strand.
CAAGCTGGCGACACGGGTTCGAATCCCGTTGGGGGTACCAGTTTTCTACACCTTACGAGGTGTGCCCCGTTCTGCTGTGGGACGGCAAGATTTCGGACGTGCGGGGCGGTGCCCACCACATGCTTCAGCAGGTCCAGTCGCACGGCGGCCAGGTCGAGATTCTGGACACCAGCAAGCTCGAATACTGGTACGAAAAGAGCGGGCTCATCCCGCTGGCCGACAGGCGTTGAGCTCTCCCTATATTGTCCCGCTCGGGTTGTCCGCTGGCGGCGCCCCTGCGGCGTCGGGATCCAGGCGGTGCAGACTCCGCACGTAGGTGGTATCGCTGGACCAGCCAGGCCGCGGCATCAGATGGTCGGGCCTCCGATCCCACGAGAAATTAGGCAGCTGTGGCAGCCCCGCGCCCTGGCCGATCGCTTCGATCTCGAGGGTCTGCCCGGCGGCGATCTCGACGGCGAATCGTGCACCGCCTGCCGGTGGGGCGTAGACGACCAGGATCGATTGACCTCCCGTGCCGCCCGCGGGCTCGCCGCCGAGGGGTGCGATCTCCTCGTCGACGATCGACAGAACTTGCAGCGGGCCCTCGGACTTCAGAATCAGTATGGCGCGCTGGATCGCGAACCGCCAGTTAACGGTGATGTCGAAGCGCCGAGGGGTCGCGGGATCCCGCTGCATCTCCAGCTGAGCCTCGGCGAAGGGGCCCACCGGGGCGTCGGCTTGCAGCGACGAGCCGGAAGGACCCAAGAAGGACGGCCTGGGCAGCTCGCTCGGTGTTGCGGTCAGGAATTGGATCGTCCATTCGTCCGGCGCCGAATCGAAGCTGACCCACCGGGCGGTGTCCGATTCCTTGTCGAGATAATAGAAGAGCATGTTCCCCCGCCGGTTCCTGGCGTCGTGGCTCGAGAGAAAACTGACGGTCAGGCCGAACGCGACCCCCAAGACGATCAACATCGAGGGAATCCATCGGGGTTTCGGCGCCGCGCTCAGTAGCGGGAGCTGGGTGCCGAGGGGACCTGCGAAGACGAGGAACAACATGGCACCGATCAGTGCGGCGGCGGGTCGCCCCAGAGCGGTGCCGATCAGCGCCAGGGTCGGTGCCCAGACCAAAGAGGTCACGACCGTTGCCGCGGCCAGCGACCCAATGCGCATGGTAGGCAAGACCTCTTCGGCGGTCGTCTTCGCCGAGTCGTCTCGCGCATCCCAAGCCAGGAGCGCGATTGCCAGGGGCCAGGCGAAGAGATAGCTCGCGCCGGGTGCCAGAAAGCTCAGCGCCACCGCGGCAGCCAACCAGACGATGAGCCCAGCGGCCACGAGGTCCGCCGCACCGGACCAACGGCTCATCGCCCAGCCCAGGGCGATCGCCAGACCCCCGGCGACCAGGGCCAGCGCCAGGAAGTGGAGCGAGTGGCTGCTCCAACCCGGACCGAGGAGAAAGTTGTAGCGGCTGACGATCAGCGAAGCGGCGGTGTGCAAGACAAAGCCGATGAGGACGGCGCCGCTCAACTGGCAGACGATGCCGAGGAGAAGGCGACGCACCTGCAATCGCTGGTGCCGGAAGCCCTGCAAGATTCGCCAGAGGGTCGCGCCGAGGAGCAGAAGCGAGAGGAAGATCGCCCAGGGCGCTGGGTAGTCGACGAACCAACCTCCGAGGTTGAAGTAGATGGCGTCAGGCCCCTGCCAATTGCCGTCCAGATCGGCGTTCGCCAGGCTGCGGGTGAGGCCGAGAAGGTTGTCGCCATGGTGCTGAACGCTGCGGAGATCGAGCCGCTCGAGGGTGTCCTGGGGCGTGTGGTAGGTGTTGGCGCCATGCATGAAGGCGAAGTTCAAGCCAGGTAGGCCAGCGTTGCGAAACACCGTGAAATCGGTGTCGTTGCCCATCCGGCGATAGATCTCGATGCTGTAGGAGGTCCCCATCGGATCGGGTACGGCGCGGCTGAACTCACGGATCAGGCGCTGGTTGCCGCGGCTGGTCTCGAACATCAGAGACGGACCGCGCGTTCCCCGAGCCTCGAGATTCACCACCATTCCGACATCGGCCGCCCAGGGATGCTGGTCGAGGAAGGCCGAGGCCCCGATCAGACCCAACTCCTCGCCGTCGGAGAAGAGGGCAATGATGTCGCGGGGCAGAGCGGGGCCGGTGCGCAGAGCTCGGAGCACTTCGAGCATGGCCGCGACCCCGGCGCTGTCGTCGCCGGCCCCCGGGCTCTGCGGAACGGTGTCGTAGTGCGATAGCAGCAGGAGCGCCTTGCCGCTGCCCGTGCCGGGAACCCGAGTCATAACATTGTTCAGATAGGCCGCTCGCGCCGAGATCGGGCTGGTACGCAGTACCTCGGTCGTGGCCTGGATTTCCGGCACCAGGCCAAGAGCCTCGAGCTCGCGAACCAGGTATTGGCGGACCCGGGCATGTTCCTGACTCCCGAGGGGATGCGGATCGGTAGCGATGGCTTCGAGATGGCGGCGGGCGCGGTCAGCCGAAAAATCCTCGGCTGGAGCGTCGGCCGGAACGACCGCCGGGGGGCGAATGGTGGAGATTCCCAGGGCCGCTGACAGAATCGTCAGGGCGAGAAGGAACAGTCCGGCTGTCTTGCATCGCATCACGCATCTCCTCTGGTTTCGAAGCGGTCAGCAGGCGGTCTCACGAGTCCAAGGCGGCGGCGATTCGGCTGATCAGCGACGTCAGGTTGGGCTCCTGGAAGGTCGAGTAGTGATTTCCGGGTACCTCGTGAACCACGAATCGGGCACTCGCCTGCTTCTCCCATCCGAGGCTCGATCCCAGGTCCCGTGGCCCTTCCGCGCAGCGCAGAAGGGTGGTCGGACCCTCGTAGCTCGTTCCCCGGTAGCGCGCCAGGGCGATGGAGTTGCGCCGGAAGGTCGCAAAGAGTCTCTGGGCGGTGTCGAAGTCGATATCGGCCGGCAGCAAGCCCATCGTCTGGGCTTTCTCCCAGACGGCATACTCGCTCTCGCCTTCCATACCCTGCAGCAGGTCGAGCGCATCGAAACCGCCGAGAGCCGCCAGATCGCTGATGAAGGCGGGTAGCAGATTCTCCGGATCGATGACGTCGGCGTAGTAACCGGTCATGGGGGCCGGCGAGTCGATCAGGACCAGAGAGCTGGCGAGCTCCTGGGCGTCGTGCAACTGCTGAGCGATCTCGAACGCCACGATCCCCCCCATCGACCAGCCGGCGAGAGCGTAAGGACCGTTGGGTTGGACCCGGCGGATCGCCTCGAGATAGGCCGTGGCCATCTCTTCGATCGTCTCTGTGGCGTCGTCCGGTGCGGCTTGCAGAGCAAAGACCGGGCGCTCGCCGGGCAGACGCTCCGCCAACTCGGCGTAACACAAGACGTTGCCGCCGATCGGATGGACTAGAAAGAGTGGCTGCCCCTGACCCTGACGCAGACAGACCAGGGAGCGCTCTTCGGAGGGCGAAGCGCCATGGCGCAGGCGATTCGCCATGTGTTCGATCGTCGGTCCTTCGAAGAGGCTCGCCAACGGCAGCTCTTGCCCGGTCGCCTCGGCCACACGGGCCATCAGCCGCACCGCCAGCAACGAATGGCCGCCGAGCTCGAAGAAGCTCTCGTCGACTCCGAGGGAGCCGATGCCCAAGACCTCTTCCCAGATCTCCGTCAACTGTTGCTCGAGCTCGTCTCGGGGAGCTGTCGAACCCCGGTGGCGGCTCCGCTGGGGTTCCGGCAGGGCTGCCCGGTCGACCTTGCCATTAGGATTCAATGGCAGGGTCGGAATCTCAACGAACGTGGCGGGGATCATGTGCTCGGGCAGCGACTCTCCGAGATAGGAGCGCAGCGCGCCGATCGCGGGCGTAGACGTCGCCGCGGGGACGAGGTACGCAAAGATGGCGTTCTCGCCGCGCGGATCCGGTCGCGTGATCGCCACCGCTTCTTCGATCGACGGGTGGCGCCGCAGCTGTGCCTCGATCTCACCCAATTCGATGCGGAATCCTCGCACCTTGACCTGGTGGTCGAGGCGGCCGAGGTACTCGATCTCGCCGCTCGGCCGGTGGCGTGCCAGGTCGCCGGTCCGGTAGAGGCGGCCGCCGCAGCTGCCGAACGGTGATGGGACGAAGCGCTCAGCAGTCAGTCCGGCCCGGCCGAGATAACCTCGGGTCAAGCCCGGCCCCCGGACCTGGAGCTCGCCCGCCGAGCCCAGGGGGACCGGCCGTTGACCGCGGTCCACGACGTAGGTCTGCATGTTGGTGATCGGCTGACCGATCGTCGGCGTCATGCCGCTCGCTCGGCAGATCGCTCCGGTCGACCAGATCGTTGCCTCCGTCGGACCGTAGACGTTGAGGAATCTCCGCCCCGGAGCCCAGCGGCTGACCAGCTCGGCGGAGCAGGCTTCGCCGGCTGCCGCCACGGTCGCCAGGTGCGGCAGGGACGCGGCGGGCAGGCTGGCGAGGGCTGACGGCGTGATCATCATGTGGGCGATAGCCTTCTGACGCAGGAACTCCACCATGCCCGAGCCCGACAGCAAGATCTCCCGCCGGATCATGGTCAGGGTGCCACCGGTGAACAGGGGCACCCAGAGCTCGAAGACCGAAGCATCGAAGCTCAGGGCGGCCACCTGCACCAGGCGATCCCCCGGCTCGGCGGCGCACATCTCGATGCCGGCGCCGATCGCATTGAGCAGGCCGTGATGAGGTACCAGAACCCCCTTCGGCCGGCCGGTCGATCCCGAGGTGTAGATCACATAGGCGAGGTTGTCGGCGGCGACCCTCGCCGGTACCGGTCTGGCGCTTCGGTCCTGGATCGCGGCGCGGTCGCGATCCAGGAGCACGGTCGCCACACGGCTCTCGGGCAGGCTCGAGAGCCACCGGGAACGGGTGATCAGAGCGCCCATCTCGGCATCCTCGATCATGAACGCCAGGCGCTCGGGCGGATAGCCCTGATCCAACGGCACATAAGCGCCCCCCGCCTTGAGGACCGCCAGGACAGCGACCGCGATCTCCAGGGACCGATCCAGATAGATACCGATTCGCGTCTCGCGCTCGACCCCCAGATGGCGTAGATGGTGGGCCAGCCGATTGGCTTGCCGGTCGAGCTCACGATAGGTGGTCTGACGGTCGTCGTCCAAGACGGCGATCGCATCGGGGCTTCGCCTGACCTGGGCCTCGAAGAGTCGATGGATTGGCGTCGTCGGACCCCGATCCACCGCGGTGTCGTTCCACTCCGACAACAGCTCGTGTCTCTGCACAGCGGGTAGCAGCGGCAGCCGCGAGAGGCGCTGGCGCGGGTCGCGTACCGCGGCTCGCAACAGGACCTCGAGATGTTGCGCCAGGCGGGCGATGGTACTTCGGTCGAAGAGTGCGTTGCGGAACTCGAAGGATCCCGCCAGCTGGCCTGCGTCCTCCTCGAGAAAGAGCGAGAGATCGAACTTGGCCGTCGTCCGCGGTGCAGCGAGCTCGGTGATTTCGAGGTCGCCGGGCTCCGATGAATCTTCTTTGGCCGCGTTGCGGAAGGTGAAGAGCACCTGGAACAAGGGCGTGTGAGCAGCGTTGCGAACAGGCTCCAGTTCCTCGACGAGCTTCTCGAACGGCACGTGCTGGTGTGCGTGCGCCTCGAGGCTCGTGGCCCGCACCTGGTCTACGAGGGTCTGGAAATCGGGGTCTCGCTGCAGATCCGCCCGCAAGACCAGGGTGTTGACGAAGAAGCCGATCAAGCTTTCGACCTCGACCCAGCTGCGGCCCGAGATTGGTGTGCCGACGGTCAGGTCGCGGGCTCCCGTCCAGCGACCGAGCAAGCCCGAGAAGGAGGCCAAGAGCGTCATGAAGGGGGTCGCTCCCAGGGTCCGAGACAGGGCCTGGACATCGCGCCAGAGCTCCGGGGCCCAGCGGAACGAATACGCCGCGCCGCGGAAGGTCAGAGTCGGGGGGCGGGGGCGATCGGTCGGCAGATCGAGAACCGTCGGGGCGCCGGCGAGGCCGTCCCGCCAGTAGGCGATCTCCCTCTCCAACGCCTCACCGCGCAGCCATCCGCGCTGCCAGGCGGCGAAGTCGCCGTACTGCAAAGGCAAGTTGGTGAGCGGTGAGTGCTGCCCGGCCTGGAACGTTCGATAGAGGGTAGAGATCTCGCGCTGCAGGATGTCCGTCGACCAGCCGTCACTGACGATGTGGTGCATCGCGGCCAGCAGCACATGATCTTCCGCTGCCAGTCGGATGAGGCAGACCCGGAACAATGGTCCCTGTTGTAGGTCGAAGGGGCTCGAGGCATCGTGTGCAGCCCAGCGCCACGTTTCGTCTCGCTGCTCTCGATCCTCGAGGCCGCTCAGATCGATCATGGACAGAACCAGGGGAGTCGCGGGATCGACGATCTGCAGCGGCTCGGCGTCGTGCTCTACGAAGCGAGTTCGCAAGGCGTCGTGGCGCTGCCACACCTCGCTGAAGCTCCGCTCGAGGCAGCGGACTTCGAGCGGACCTCGAAGCCGCGAGGCCAGAGGGATGTTGTAGGCGTTGCTGTCGGGATCCAATCGATCCAGGAACCACAGCCGCTGCTGGGCGAACGACAATGGCGCTGGACCCGTTTGGCTGCGTGGCGCGAGCGGCGGTAGGCCCTCGGGCACCGCCGTGACCCGGGCCCTGTCGAGGGTCTGCGCCAGACCGCTCACCCTCGGAGTCTCGAAGATCGTCTTCACCTGCAGCTCGAGACCAAAAACCGTCCGGATGCGAGAGATCACCTGCGTCGCGAGCAGCGAATGGCCTCCGAGGTCGAAGAAATTGTCGTCGACACCCACCGAACCGATGCCGAGTACATCTTCGAAGATTTCCACCAGGAGCTCTTCGCTCACCGTGACCGGCTTCCTGGAGGGGACCGACGGCTCCGGCTTCGCGATCGTGATCTCAGCCAGGGCTCGGCGATCGATCTTGCCGTTCGGCGTCCATGGCAGGTGGTCGAGAATCGCCCAGGCCGCAGGCACCATGTACTCGGGCAGGCGCGTCGCGGCGTGCTGTCTCAGCTCTTGGCGCTGGGTTCCGTCGGCCGCCGCGACATAGGCGGTCAGCATCGTGTCTCCGGCGCGCGACTCGGAGGCCAGGACCGCGGCTTCGGCCACCGCCGGGTGCTCGGTCAGGATCGCCTCGATCTCCCCCAGCTCGATACGGTAGCCGCGGATCTTGATCTGGTGATCGTCTCGACCGAGAAAGTCGATCCGTCCGTCAGGCAGTAGACGAGCTTGATCGCCGGTGCGGTAGAGACGGGCGCCGGGCCGCTGGGCCACCGGGCAGGGCACGAAGACCTGGGCCGTTGCGGCGGGTCGATGGAAGTACCCGCGGGCGAGGCTGGCTCCGGCGAGACAGAGCTCGCCGGAG
>JBCCGX010000412.1:0-8191 GCA_039029035.1 Acidobacteriota bacterium
ACAGCCTTCGGTATCGACCTCGCGCCCTTGCTCCTCGACAATCTCAGGATTGATCAAGACCCTGAGGGCCTCGCGCTCTTTACCGACACTGACATCAACCACCGCCAGCCGCTGCTCGACGCCGACTTGCGGTGCGGCCAGGCCGACGCCGGGTGCTGCGTGCATCGTCTCGACCATATCCTGCACGAGACGCCGCAAGTCGCCGTCGAAGGCTCGTACCTCCGGGCAACGGACCCGCAACACCGGATCCGGGTAGATTCGAATCGGTAGGATCGACATCAACCCGCGTGCAGACGCTGGATCGAGGCAGCAACGTCGCGATCGTTTTGCTGCTCGCGCAAGACACCGAGAAAGGCGAGTGGGTCGTCGTTACCCTGCATGACCTCTTCCAGGCCGGAACGATCGAGCTGGAACAAGGTCGCCGCCTCGGACACAGCGAATGTCGCAGGCCATGACTTGCGCTCGAGCAAGGCCGAGTCGCCAATCAAATCGCCGGTCGTGAAGCTACGGATCGTCGTCGGCCGCCCATTGACCGAGGTCGAAGCTTCGACGACGCCATCGACGACCAGAAACATGAACGGGACGACGCTGGCGTTCTCGGCCAGGGTCGTGCCCCGCTTGACGCGCATCAGTTTCATGACGGAGAAGAGCTTCCTGAGATTCTCGGCGCTGAGCTTCGCCACCAGATGGCTCTTGGCGATCTTGTTCCACAATAGCTCGACTTCGAGCTTGGTGTTGCCGGCAACCTGCGACAGCATCGTCTTGTTCTTCAGCAGACCCTCTACCGCCAGCTGGCGCCTCTTCTCCAGCTGCTTCATGTGGCGATATTTCTCGATCCGGCGCGGCAAATTCTCGTCGCCCGGCGCTAGTTTGACCGCCTTCGACAGCACGGCGATACCTTTGTCGAAAAAACCGTCGTCAGCGTGGGAGTCCGCAACAAAGACATACTCATCGAGAGCTTTCGACAGCTCTTTGAGTGCCAGGTAGACCTCCGCCAGGCGCAAATGGGCGTGCAGATCCTTGGGGGCCACCTTGAGGCGCAGCTTGAGCTTCTCCCCTGCTTCCTCATAGCGCTCGAGCGTGATCAGATCCTCGATCGTCATCTCGCGATCTTCGGGATCGACCTGCTTCTTGCGGCCGAACATCTTCTTGAGCACGAAGTGACGCTCTCCTTCAGATCGTTCTTGGGAATCCCTCGGACGAGGCTCGCCAGCCGACGAACAGCCTACGCTCTATGACGTACAGACCATCGGCATTACGAACCGATTCGCGCTCCTGACGGGTGGCGATTTAACTGAGTATAGCCGATCTCTCCGCGGTTTGGGTCCTCTCGACACGTCTTGACACGTCTTGACACGTCTCGCCCCAGCTTACAGCCTGCATCGAGGCCATGCCCCTGGTGCCGGCATCGCCGAATGCGTAAGATCGCCATCCCATGGCCATGGAGAGGTTTGTTCACTTCGTCTTTGTTCTCTACTGCGCGACGGTAGGGACCGTTCTCGTGTTGATTCCCTGGTCACCGGGTTGGGACAAGATGGTCTCTCACTTACCGGCTGGCCTGGAAATCCTGCGCTGGCCTCTTCTGCGCGGTGGTCTCACGGGTTTCGGCCTGATTCACCTCGTCTGGTGTGCCCACGACCTGATGCTGATGCTGCAAGCCGAGTTCACGACACACGAACCGCACCCGGGCGAGACGCCGGATCCTTGAGTCGGTGGCGATCCTCGGCATCGGCCTGGACGTGGTCAGCGTCGAGCGCATCGCCCGCATCCACGAGCGACGCGGGGCGGCGTTCGTGCATCGCATCTGCCGCCCCGGCGAGTGCAAACCGTATCGCGAGCAGGCCTTGGTGGAGCATCTCGCCGGCCTGTTTGCGGCCAAGGAAGCGATGTTCAAAGCTCTCGGCACGGGCTGGGGGCAAGGAGTCGGCTTTCGCCAGGTCGAGGTCGCCTACAGCCCTACCGGCGCACCGTATGCGCGACTGCACGGCGCAGCGGCCGAACAGGCGGCGAAACTGGGCGCCACAAGCAGCCACCTTTCGATCACCCACGAGCGCACCACCGCCGCGGCGGTGGCGATCCTCGAAGGCCAGTTGGGTCCACGCGACAGCTGAGATAACCTAGGCCTGCCGCGAGCGACGTCAGAGAGGGTCAGATCCCAGGTTGTACGCTTCGGTGTGAGCTTCGCCGTCGGGGGCGGGCTCAGCTCAAGGATTGGAAGAAAACGTGGGTCGAGACGAAGCGACATCTGACAGCGAGCGCAGTAGCGAAGCGCAGAGCGCGTCGGGGGGTATGGCGACGATGCGTCACAAATGGCGCTACCTACTGATCTCCCTGGCCACTCTGGTGCTCGATCAGTGGAGCAAATGGCTGGTCGAGGCCCACCTGTCGAACCACGCCAGTATCGAAGTCATTCCCGGACTGCTCAACTTCACCCATGTGCGCAACACTGGAGTGGCCTTCGGCTTCTTCGCCACCCACGGCAATGCGACCGGCACGCTGATTCTCAGCCTCCTCGGCTTGGCAGCACTGATTTTCGTCGGCTACTACTTTTGGATGGTGCCGCGTGAGGACCGCACTCTGCTGGTCGCCCTTGCCCTGGTGATCGGCGGGGCGGTAGGTAACCTAGCAGACCGGCTGATGCAGGGCGCGGTGACCGATTTCGTCGACTTTTACTACGGGACCTACCACTGGCACACCTTCAATGTGGCGGACACAGCGATCTCCATCGGCATCGGCTTGATGATCCTCGGCACGTTTCGGGCTCAGCCAGCCCCCCGGGCCGCCGCCAGCGAGAAGTCTGAAGACGGCGCCTCCGCCGTTTCGTCGTGAAAGACTCCCTGAGTTGGGCGATGACCGACGGCGACGTCGGCGAACGGGTCGACCGTTGGCTCGCCCGCCGCCTGGATCAGCCACGGAATCAGATCCGGCGATGGCTCATCGACAAACGCGTCCAGGTCAACGGTCGTAGCGCCAAAGCTGCCACCCTCCTGCGCCAAGGCGACATCGTCAGTTGCTCTCCACCGGAGGCTCCCAGCGATCCCGGACTCGAGCCCCAGCCCGGGGAGCTCGACATCCTGCACAAGGATCCGGACTTGGTGGTGATCGACAAGGCTGCCGGCATCGCCGTGCACCCCGGCGCCGGGCGAGCGAGCGGGACGGTGGCAAACTTCCTCCTCGACCGCTTCCCGGAGATCGCCAGCGTCGGCGGCGCCGGGCGCCCCGGCATCGTGCATCGCCTGGACCTCGACACGACCGGCGCTCTGGTGGTCGCGCGGAGCGCCAGGGCCTACCAGCGCTTGGCGGCGGACTTCGCCGAGCGCCGGATCCGCAAGACTTACCTGGCCATCGCCTATGGCACGCCACGAGAGAACCCGGGCCGGATCGAGCTGCCGATCGGGCGACATCGGCATCACCGAAAGCAGATGCAGGTCCGGCGAGACGGCCGTCCTGCGGTGACTCGCTACGTGACCCAGGCCAGCTCGACCGGTATCTCACGCCTAGAGATCGATCTCGAGACCGGCCGCACGCACCAGATCCGGATCCATCTGAAGGCGATCCGCCACCCGCTGGTCGGCGATCCGGTCTACGGCGAGGCCCGCTGGCGGAATCTTCCACGGCCCGCCAACAAGGCGCTGCGCCAATTCGCTCGACCGGCTCTGCATGCTTGGCGCCTGGCCTTCGCCCATCCGGTGACCGGCGACGAGCTGACAGTCGAGGCGCCGATACCCGAGGACTTATTGCGGCTGTGGCAGGACGTTACTGGTGAAGCCTGGCCACCGTAACCGTCTCTACCGAGCAGCCGTCAGTTGCGAGCGCCGCCGGCCTTCTGATGCTGCCCCGCAGCGTGCTTGCCGTGCTGGTGCTTGTTGCCCTGGTGCTTGGGAGGGTTGCTGCCCTTGCCGGGGTGGGAGCCTTTCGCCTCGTGCTTCGACGCGCCCTTGGCCGCCGCCTTGTCGGTCATTTCGACCTTGCCTTTGAAGAAGGCGCCTTCCGCGATCACGACCCGGGGCGACATCACATCGCCCTCGAGGCTGCCACTCGCCAGAACCTCGATCCTCTCGTAGCCTTGCACATTGCCCATGACACGACCGCCGACCTCGACCGAGCGCGCCAAAATTTTGCCTTCGACACGTCCCTCGGCACCCACCACGACGCGACTCTCGAGGTCGATCTCTCCTTCGACGACGCCGTCGATCACAAGATCTGCGGTTCCGGAAATGCGGCCGACGACCTTCGAACCGGTTGCAATCTGGGTCGACTCGCTATCTGCGGCCTTCGCTTTCGCCGGCAGCCGCGGCTCGGCGGCCGCTGGTCTCGCGGCGGGCCTGGGCTCGGGTGGCGTTTCGCTGCTGTCGCGTCGAAAGATGGACATCGAACTTACCTCGGCTTCTGGATGAATAGTAAGGGTCAATGGAGCGGGCAACGGGACTCGAACCCGCGACATCAAGCTTGGGAAGCTTGCACTCTACCAACTGAGTTATGCCCGCTCGGTGCTCTTTTCGGTCGGCCACTGCGAGGGCGGCTAGTCTCCCTTGAGGGAACTGGGAATCGAAAACTTAGCCCACTCGTTGGCACAGGTCAAGTCAACCCGGAGGGACTTTCAGCGACCGCACCCATGCCCCTCGCTCCGCCTCCCAACCCAGCCGCATTTCGTCCCACTGCGATTTCCCAACCTCCGCCACGCGAGCTATACTGGTCACCTCATGCGGTACTCGGAACGAGCCTCGAAAGAAGGCAAGACATCGGCCGAGCCAGATCTCAACAAGTCTCTATACTTCTTTCCCGATCAGCAGGTCTCAGAGTCCCGCGTCCGCTCGATCCTGCAGTACGGCTCGATCGAAGAGCGAGCCTGGGCGATCTCCCATCTCTTACGGTACGCCCAATGGGATGATATCTGGACTTATGTGAGTCGCGAGGAGGTTCGCGAGATCTTCCCTCAGCTGGACTTACCCGAGAACCTCCAGACTGCCTGGGCCCGCATGCTCAAGATCGAAGCGCCGGTCGCTTAGGAGCCTGTTGCGGATAGCAACGGGCTCCTGGCACGGTAGGATGGGCCAAGATCTCCGCTCTGGCATAGATCCTGGAGCGCTAGGTCCCATCCAACAAATCGCCCAAGCCGCCGAGAATCGAGCCTTCGCCCTTGCGAGTTCCACCGGTCTGCGGCGCCGCTGCATAGACCTGCTTGGCCAGGCGGCTAAAGGGCAACGATTGGATCCAGATCTTGCCCGGACCCGTCAGGGCGGCGTAGAACAACCCTTCGCCACCGAAGATCTTCGACTTGATGCCCGGCACCGCCTGGATGTCGTAGCTCACTTGCTGCTCGAAAGCGACCAGGCAACCGGTGTCCAAACGCATGGTCTCGCCGGCAGCAAGCGAGCGCTCGACGACGGTGCCACCTGCGTGGAGAAAAGCGAGACCGTCACCTTCGAGCTTCTGCAGAATGAAGCCCTCGCCGCCGAACAGACCGGCGCCGAGCTTACGTTGAAACGCGATGCCGACGGCGACGCCCTTGGCGGCGCATAGGAACGATTCCTTCTGACACATCAGCATGTTGCCATGTGCATCCAGGTCAACCGGAACGATGCTGCCGGGATAAGGCGAGGCGAAGGCCACGTTCTGGCGCTGATGGCCGCTATTGGCGAACAACGTCATGAAGAGGGATTCACCGGTGAGAACCCGCTTGCCGGCACTCAGAAATTTGTCGAACAAGGTGCCACCGGTCTGCCCCGAGCCATCACCGAAGATGGTCTGCATCTCGATGCCCGGGTCCATGTACATGAAGGCGCCGGCCTCGGCAATACAGGCTTCGCGCGGGTCGAGGGTGATCTCGACGAACTGCATCTCTTCGCCAAAAATCTTGTAGTCGATAACGTCGGAGACGCCGCCAGCGGGGGGTACGGGCGGCGCCCCTTGCCCGGTGCTGAGCGCACTATCGAACTCGGGACGGGTCGAAGCAGCCACCCAATTCGCCATGCCCTGGGTGAAAACGTAGGTATCGGGAGCCAGTTCGCCGGAACGGAATCGCGGTAACAGCTCTTCGAGACTGAAAGGGCCTTGTTGCTCGCTGCCGATCGCGATATGCCAAGCTTTGTTGCTCATGGTTCGATCTCCAATGGGTTCTCGAGTCGCCTGAGATAGGAACCGCCTGTCGGCGGCAAAAGCAGATCGGCGCGAGTGTATCGAGGCGCCTGGGGACAGACAACTGGTGTCCGGTGCATTGCGTTACGTCGCCACCACGTTACACTGGCGCCATGGAAACTGTTCACACACCACAACCTGTCTTCGATTCGACGCTGGACCTCCTCGAGCGCCTGACCGCTGTCTCTTCTCCCAGCGGCGACCTCGCCGGGCTGGAGACTGCTGCCCGATGCCTCGGCGACGAGCTCGGCCGCCACGGCCTCGAGGTCGAGATCCGGGCGCAGACAGCTGCCGATGGCCACGAGCAACCGGTGCTCTATGCTCGCTCCGGCACCGCCAAAGAGCAACATCTCTTCCTGATCGGCCACCTCGATACCGTCTTGCCGGCCGCCCGTCCCGAACGGCGCGACGGCCGCTTGTTCGCCACCGGAGCCATCGACATGAAGGGCGGTCTCGCCGCGCTTTGTGGAGCACTCGAGTTGCTGAAACGTCGTGGAGCCGCACCACCGGACGATCTGCTCTTGATCGTTGTGCCCGACGAAGAGGTCGCCGGCCTTCTATCGCAGCAAGTCGTCGCCCAGTACGGCGGTGCCGCGCGCGGTTTCTGGGTTCTCGAACCCGGCATGCGGCGCAACGACAACGAGACCCTGGTCGCCGGTCGACGCGGCATCTTCGACTGGCGGCTTGTCGTGCACGGCGCTTCGGCCCACGCCGGCAACGCCTATTGGCGCGGCCGCTCGGCGCTCACCGCCGCTGCCGAATGGTGCGTCGGGGCGCGGGCTCTGGCCTCGCCCGGCCAACGGCCGACGATCAATGCCGGACGGCTGATCGCCGGGGAGCGCGATTTCGTCGACGACGTGGGGGCCGGCGTGAGCCTCATCGGTACGACCCGCCAGCTCAACGTCGTCCCCGACCGCGCTCTGGTCGAAGGCGAGGCGCGCTTTCTTACGCGGGCGGACGGCGAAGAGGTGCTGCGGTCGCTGGACCAACTGACGCAGCACATCGCCGAAACGCACCAGGTCGAGGCACGGTTCGAACCTGGGCCGGTCGTACCGCCCGTCGAGCCACACGGCCCGAGCCGGCAGAAATCGCAGAGCGCTGTCGATCTCGCCGCACGTGCCGGCTGGACGATCGAAGTCGAGGAAGACCGTGGCGGTATCTCGTTCTCGAACTTCCTCCCAGACCCTTCGGCCATCCCGATCCTCGACGGCCTCGGCCCGGTCGGTGACGGTATGCACACGCGCGAGGAATACGTCGAGCTGGCATCGCTCGACCGACGCATCGCACTGCTGGCCGACCTGCTAGAGGCGGAGCGCTAGCGCCCCAAGATCTCCGCCCGCGCGGAGATCTTGGCCCAACCCACCGGGCCAGGCCCGTTGCTGTTCGCAACAGGCTCCTAGCTCCGCCACTCCATCCTCTAGGCGCCTTCGTCCAAAGCCTCGTTGAGCGCCGGCACCAGATCGTGCAGATCGCCGACCAGGGCATACTTGGAGATGCCGAAAATCGGCGCCGAGGGATCTTTGTTGATCGCCACGACGCAGCTCGATCCCTTCATACCCACCTGGTGCTGGATGGCACCGGAGATACCGACCGCCAGGTAGAGCTTCGGCGAGACCGTTTGACCGCTCGAGCCGATCTGCCGGTCCCGCGGTAGCCAACCGTTGTCGATCACCGGCCGGCTGGCGCCGATATCGGCGCCCAGCTTCTTGGCCAACTCCTCCAGCGGCGCCATCTTGTCGGGCCCGCCGACACCGCGCCCGACACCGACGATGATGTCGGCCTTGGTCAGATCGACCTCGTCGTCACCGGCCTGCTCGACACCCAATATCTCTCGATCCGCCGACACGCCTTCGGTTCCAAGGACTTTCACCTCGGCCTGGCCGGCGGTCGCCGAGTCGGCCGAATAGGCACCGCTCTGCACTGTGACCAGCACGGTGCCCTCGCCCCTGACCCGCACTCGGGCTTGCAGCTTGCCGCCCAGAATAGGGCGTTTCCACACCAAGCCATCGTCCGACATCGCGAACGACAGGGCTTCGGGCACCAGAGCCGCATC